>NZ_LIQY01000719.1 GCF_001418495.1 Streptomyces pathocidini
GCGCCCGTTCTCGCCGCGCCCGTTCTCGCCGCGCCAACTCTCGTCGCGCCCGTTCTCGCGGGGCCCGGGCCCGGCTTCGTCGGCGGAGGAGACGACATGCGGTAGTCCTCGTACCACTGCGACCGGCAGTCCGTCCGCCTTGCCCTTCACCAGGTCGCCCGCGGCGGCCAGTTCGTCGGCGGTGGCGACGACGGTCGCGCTCAGCGGATTGCCGTAGGTGTCCGTCCCGCCGCGCAGATCGTCCAGCACGCGGACGCCCGCCGCGCCGATCGCGACGTCCGTCAGCCCGTTGCGCCACGGCCGCCCGAAGGTGTCGGTGACCACGACACCGACGTCCACGCCGAGCACCTCGCGCAGGCCGTCGCGGATGCGCCGGGCGGAGGCGTCCGGGTCCTCCGGCAGCAACAGGACGGTACCGGCAGGGGTGTTGGAGGCGTCGACCCCGGCCGCGGCCATGACGAAGCCGTGCCGGGTCTCGACGATCCGGGTCGGCCCGCGCCGGGCCACGACCCGTACGGTCTCGGCGTCTATCGCCGCCTCGCGGTCCGCCGCCTCGACGATCCGCCCCTCGGCCTTGCTCACGATCTTCGACGTGACGAGCAGGATGTCGCCGTGCGCGAGCCCGGGAAGCCCGCGCGCGGTCGCCGCGTCGGCGACGAGCTTGGCCAGGTCGTCCCCGTCCCGCACCTCGGGGAACCCGGGCAGTGCCCAGACCTGGTACGAGGGCGCCTCGCCACGCGGGTTCACGCCCGCACCTCCTCGGCCAGGGCGAGCGCCTCGCCCGCCATCCGCGCGGCCGCCTCGACGTCCGTCATCATCAGCGGCACGGCCCGGCAGCGGATGCCCGCCGCCTCCACCTCGTCCACCACGGCGGCGTCCACGGTGTCGACGAGCCAGCCGTCGAGCAGCCCGGAGCCGTAGTGCTGGGCGACGGCCGTGGCCGTGGACTCGACGCCGACGGCGGCCAGCACCTTGTCGGCCATGCCGCGCACGGGCGCGTTCCCGACGATGGGGGAGAGTCCGACGACCGGGACCCCGGCGTCGGCGATGGCCTCGCGGATGCCGGGCACGGCGAGGATGGTGCCGATGCTGACCACGGGGTTGGAGGGCGGGAAGAGCACGACGTCAGCGTCGGCGATGGCCTCCAGCACCCCGGGCGCGGGCTTGGCCTGCTCCGCGCCGACGGGCACGACGGCGTGCGCGGGCACGGAGGCGCGCAGCCTCACCCAGTACTCCTGGAAGTGGATCGCCTTGCGCTCGCCGGCCTCCGCGGCGGAGCCGCTGTCCGGCACGGTGACGGCAACGTGGGTCTCCACGCGGTCGTCCGTCATCGGCAGCAGCCGCACGCCCGGCTTCCAGCGCGCGCACAGCGCCTCGGTGACCGCGCTGAGCGGATAGCCCGCGCCCATCATCTGCGTACGGACGATGTGGGTGGCGAAGTCGCGGTCGCCGAGGCCGAACCACTCGGGCCCGACGCCGTACGCCGCCAACTCCTCCTTGACGGCGAAGGACTCGTCGGCGCGCCCCCAGCCCTGCTCCTCGTGGATGCCGCCGCCGAGGGTGTACATCACGGTGTCGAGGTCGGGGCAGACCTTGAGGCCGAAGAGATGGATGTCGTCGCCGGTGTTGCCGATGACGGTGATGTCCGCGTCGGGAACGGCCGTCTTGAGGCCACGGAGAAAGCGGGCGCCACCAATGCCGCCGGCAAGAACCACAATGCGCATGAAGGACAGTTTGTCAGGCGGTGCTGACAGACAGAGACGGAGCTGTCAGCGCGAAGCGGTCTCCACGGCCTCCGCGGCCGCCACGGCCCCTGCCGCGGAGGCCGCGCACCGCGCCGCGTGCATCGGCATCTCGGTCAGCCCGGGGAAGTAGACGTGCAGGCTGACAGCGGGGGCGAGCGCGTCGTTGACGACCTCGTGGACGTAGCCGGGGGCGAACACGCGCTGCGCCCCGGCGGCG
>NZ_LIQY01000072.1 GCF_001418495.1 Streptomyces pathocidini
GCGCTCGCGGCGGTCGAGGAGTCCAGCTCCGGCCGACTGCCCGAGCTGACCCCGATACGGGTCGGCCGGATGGCCGCGACCCCCTTCGCCTTCCTGCGCGGCTCGGCCGGGCTGATGGCGTACGACCTGGTGTCCACGCCGGTCACCGGGCTCGGCGCGCAGATCTGCGGGGACGCGCACGCCGCGAACTTCGGGCTGTACGGGGACGCCCGCGGCAGCCTGGTCATCGACATCAACGATTTCGACGAGACCGTCCACGGCCCGTGGGAGTGGGATCTGAAGCGGCTCGCGGCCTCGCTGGTGCTGGCGGGGCGAGAGGCGGGCGCCGACGAGGACACCTGCCGCGCGGCGGCGTACGACGCCACCGGCGCCTACCGGCGCACGATGCGGCTGCTGGCCAGGATGCCGGTGCTGGACGCCTGGAACGCGATAGCGGACGAGGAGTTGGTGTCCCACACGGATGCCCGCGATCTGGTCGGCACGCTGGAGCGGGTCGCGGAGAAGGCGCGGCGCAACACCAGCGCGCGATTCGCGGCCAGGGCCACGGAGGTGGTGCCGGACGACGCGGGCGGTCCAGGCAGTTCGGATGGTCCAGGCGGTTCGGGCGGGGCCTTTGGCGAGGCCGGGGCGGCGGTTCCGCGGCGGCGCTTCACCGACGCGCCACCGGTGCTGCGCCGGGTCCCGGACGCCGAGGCGGCGGCGGTGGCGGGGGCCCTCGGCGGATACCTGGAGACCCTGCCGGAGGACCGGCTTCCCCTTCTCGCGCGGTATGCGGTGCACGACGTGGCGTTCCGCGTCGTGGGCACGGGCAGCGTGGGCACACGGTCGTATGTGGTGCTGCTCTTGGACCACCGGGGCGAGCCGCTGGTCCTCCAGGTGAAGGAGGCCCGGGCTTCCGCGCTGCTGCCGCATGTGGTGAAGGCCGGCTTCGAGGCCGGGGACGCCGGGCACGAGGGGCGCCGCGTGGTGCTGGGCCAGAAGCGGATGCAGGTCGTCAGCGACATTCTGCTCGGCTGGACCACGGTCGGGGAACGCCCTTACCAGGTACGGCAGTTCCGCAACCGGAAGGGCAGCGTCGATCCGGCAGCGCTGACCCCGGACCAGCTGGACGACTACGGCCGGATGACCGGCGCCCTGCTGGCGCGGGCGCACGCCCACACCGCCGACCCCCGGCTGATATCCGGCTACTGCGGCAAGAACGAGGAGCTGGACGAGGCCGTCGCCGCCTTCGCCGTCGGCTACGCCGACCGCACGGAGGCCGACCACGCGGACCTGGTGGCGGCGATCCGCGACGGGCGTATAGCGGCGGAGACCGGCGTCTGAGCTCGTCCGCCCCGCACCCGGCCGGGCGTGGCGGCGGGGAACACGGGGTCGTGTTGATCAGGCCGCGAGCAGCACCCGGCCGGGCGCGGGGGGTTCGGGGGTGCCCGTAGGCTGGCCGGGTGATGATGTCGGGAGCCGGGACGAACCCGGAAGAGGGGCGCCGCGCGGGGGCCGCTCAGGACGAGACGCGGGCCGAGGCGCGCCTGGAGCGGGCGGTGCGCACCGCCGAGCAGGCGCTCATCGAGTTCGAGATCGCCCTGGAGACCTTCCGCGTCGAAGTCGAGAACTTCTCCCGGCTGCACCACCAGCGGCTGGGCCCGATGTACTCCCGCCTGGACGAGCTGGACGCGCTGATTGCCGAGGCCGTCGCGGCCCGGACCGGCGACCCCGAGGACGCCCGCAAGGCGCGCGAGGCCCGCGGGCTGGTGATGCCGATGCCCAAGGTCGAGGAGCTGTTCCACGGCTGGATGGACTCGGAGGGCCTGTCGCCGGAAGCTACCGCGATGCTCACCGAGCAGCCGGTGAAGCCGCCGCGCCGGGTTCGGCCCGGCGAGGAGGTCCGCCGGATCTACCGCGAGCTGGTCCGCCGGTCGCACCCGGATCTGGCCCGGGACGACGCGGAGCGGGAGCGGCGCGGGGCGTTCATCGCGCGGGTCAACGAGGCGTACGCGGCCGGGGACGAGGAAGCGCTGCGGGCGCTCGCCGACGAGTGGGCGGCCGGGCCGCCCGAGGAGGGCCGCCGGCCGAGCCCGAGCGAGGAGCTGTACGCCCGGTTGGAGTGGCTGGCCGAACGCAAGGAACTGCTGGCCGCGATGGCCGCGGAGCTGGAGTCCAGCGCGATCGGCGCGATGCTGAAGATGGCGCCGAACGACCCGGACAGGCTGCTCGAGGAGATCGCCGAGCAGCTGCTGGCGGATGTCGCCGAGCGGGAGGCCCGGCTGGCGCGGCTGGTTGGGTAGCGTGCGGAGGAGCGCGCGCCGTCGTCCGGCGGTGGCTCCGCACCTCCGTAGGACCGCCTCCGTACGGCCTCTTCGTACAGGCTCTCCGTTTCGGATGGCTTCTCCGTACGGGCCTCTGCGACCGACTTCTTGACCACTGGCACTTGAAAGGTTGGACCCCATGCACTTCGCCCCGCTGCCTGCCGTGGACGCCGCGGAGGTTCCGGCCGACGGCTTCCTGCTGGACGTCCGCGAGGACGACGAGTGGGCGGCCGGGCACGCCGAAGGCGCGCTGCACCTGCCGATGAGCCGGCTCGTGGCCCGCTTCGGTGAGCTGACCGAGGCCGTGCCCGAGGGCGGCCGGGTGCATGTGGTGTGCCGGGTCGGCGGCCGGTCGGCGCAGGTCGCGCAGTACCTCATCGCGCAGGGGCTGGACGCGGTCAACGTGGACGGCGGGATGCTCCGCTGGGAGTCGGCCGGACGCCCGCTGGTGGCGGACGGCGGCGCCCAGGCCTTCGTGCTCTGAGCCCTCCGACGGACTGTGAGCCTGTGACGGCCTACGAGTCCTGTGGCGGCGGCACCTGCCTTGACCCCGCCGGGTCTTGAGCCGCCCTCTCCCTCCTCAGCCGAGGGCGTGTGCCGCCAGCAGGTCGCCGAGCGTCTCCTCGTGCGCGGCCGCCGGGCCGAGGGAGAGTTCGAGCTGTTTGGCCCACGCGTGGTAGCGGTGCAGCGGGTAGTCGGTGTCCGCGCCGAAGCCGCCGTGCAGGTGCTGCGCGGTCTGCACCACCCTGCGTACGCCCTCCGAGGCCCAGATCTTGGCGACCGCGACGTCGCCCGCCCGCGGCAGCGCGGACGTGGTGGCGGTGCCCTTCTGGGAGGCGGTGAGCCGCCAGGCCGCCTGCCAGAGGGTGGCCGCCATCGCGCGCAGGTCGATGTAACGGTCGGCGGCCTGGACGGCGACGGCCTGGAAGGTGGCCACGGGGAAGCCGAACTGCTCGCGCTTGCCGGTGTATTCGCCGGTCATGCGCAGGACGCTCTCACCGAGTCCGAGCGCCAGGGCGCAGGTTCCGGTGGCGAGCAGGTCGCGCAGCCACTCCCAGGCGCCGTCGGCGGTCAGCACCTCGCGGCCGGTGAGCCGTACGGAGTCCAAGCGCACCTCCGCGTACCGCTCGCCGCTGGTGGAGACCTGGTCGGCGAGGGTGACGCCGTCGTGCGCGCGGGGGACGAGCGCGAGGATCGTACGGTCGTCCCCCGCCAGGGCCGGGACCACGATCAGGTCGGCGTTCTGGGCCCAGGGCACGGCCGTCTGCGTGCCGTCCAGGGTCCAGTCCTCGCCGTCCTGCCGTGCGCAGACGGCGAGTTGGGCGGGCTCGTGGCCGGTGCGGCCGTTGGAGGCCACGGTGAGGACGAGCTCCCCGCGGCCGACGCGTGGGAGCAGCGCGTCGCACAACCCGTCTGGGGCGTAGGTGCGCAGGGCGAGGGCCGCGGCGGTGGTCTCCAGCAGCGGCAGCCGAGCCAGGACCTTGGCGGACTCGCGCAGGACGAGGCAGAGCGCGACGGGGTCGAGCCCCGCGCCGCCGTGCCGGGGGTCGAGGACGAGGCTCAGCAGGTCCGCGGCGGCCAGCTTGCGCCACAGGGGCCGGTCGAAGTCCTCGGCCACCGCGCCGGGTGTGAGTGCCGGGCTGGGCACGGCATCGGGCGCGACCCCGGAGAAGACCGCCTTCGCCGCCTCGACGGCTGCCTGCTGTTCCTCGGTGAAGGTGAAGTCCACTGCCCGTCCTCCCGCGTGCCCGGCCGTCTCGTCTCCTATATTTCTGACGGAGCGTCAAGGTAGAACAGGTTCCAGGAATAAGGAAGCGGGCGTCGGGGGCGGCTGGCCAGTGCCAGTTGGGCAGTTGCCAGTTGGGCAGGGCCAGTTCGGCAGGAACCTGCGGGATCGGGTCGCATGGAAGCAAAGGTGCGTGGACTCGGGGCGCGTCGCTGCGAGGCCGGCCCACTCGGGTCGGGGATGCGTGGGCTCGGGGCGCGCGGGTCAGCGGTCGAAGTCCAGCTCCACCCGCTCGGTGACCGGGCGGGACTGGCAGGCCAGCACATAGCCCGCCTCGACCTCCTCCGGCTCCAGCGCGAAGTTGCGGTCCATGCGGACCTCGCCGGAGACCAGGAACGCCCGGCAGGTCCCGCACACCCCGCCCTTGCACGCGTACGGCGCGTCGGCACGGTTGCGCAACACGGCCTCCAGCAGTGATTCCCCGTCCCGCACCGGCCAGTTGCCGGACCGGCCGTCCAGGGTCGCGGTCACCTCACCGCGTGCGGGGGCGGTGTCCGGCGCGGGCCGGGCAGTGGCGCCTTCGTCGACGTGGAAGATCTCCTGGTGCACCCGGCCGCGGCGCACCCCGAGGGCGCGCAGGGCCCGTTCGGCGCCCGCCACCATCCCGTAGGGCCCGCACAGGAACCAGCCGTCCACCGACTCCACCGGCAGCAGCGCGGGCAGCAGCCCGGTCAGCCGCTCCTCGTCGAGCCGGCCGGAGTCCAGTCCGGCCTGCTGCTCCTCGCGGGAGAGCACGTGGACCAGGTGGAACCGGTCGGGGTAGCGGTCCTTGAGGTCGGCGACCTCTTCCAGGAACATCGCCGAGGCGGCGGTGCGGTCGCTGCGGATCAGGCAGAAGCGGGCGGCGGGTTCGCGGGCCAGCAGAGTCGAGGCGATCGACAGCACGGGCGTGATGCCGCTGCCCCCGACCACGCCGGCGAAGTGGCCGGGGCGGGGTTCGAGCACGAACCTCCCGGCGGGCGCCATGACGTCGACGGTGTCGCCGACCGCGAGTTCCTTGAGAGCGAACGTCGAGAACTCGCCGCCCTCGACCAGCCGTACGCCCACCCGCAGGGTCCGTGGGCCGTCGGGATCGGTGGCGGGCCCGCAGATCGAGTACGTGCGGCGGATCTCCGCGCCGCCACCCGCGCGGCGCAGCGCGAGGTGCTGCCCGGGCTCGTAGCGGTAGACGGCGCGCAGTTCGGGCGGCACCGCGAAGGTGACGGCGACGGAGTCGTCCGTCAGCCGGTCGACCGCTGCCACGCGCAGCGGATGGAACGCGCCGTGGCGGCCGGCCGGGGCGGGGGCGGCCGTCGCGGCCGCGGTGCGGTCCATCTACAACTCCTTGAAGTGGTCGAAGGGTTCGCGGCAGGACTCGCATCGGCGCAGCGCCTTGCACGCGGTGGAGGAGAAGCGGCTGAGCAGCGTGGTGTCGGTGGATCCGCAGTGCGGGCAGCGGACCGTCAGCTCCACCATGACTGGCCCGCTCGATGGGCCCGGGCCGCCGCCGGGGCGCGGAGGTGCGATGCCGAACTCCTCCAGCTTGCGGCGCCCTTCGGTGCTGATGGCGTCGGTGGTCCACGGCGGGGAGAGGACGGTGCGGACCGCGACTTCGGGAATGCCGTGCTCGTGCAGCACTCGCTGGATGTCTGCCGACATCGACTCGATTGCCGGGCACCCGGTGTAGGTGGGGGTCAGCTCGACCTCGACGCGGCCCGGTCCGAGGATCTGGAGGCCGCGCAGCACGCCCAGTTCGTCCAGGGTGAGCACCGGCAGTTCGGGGTCGGGCACCGACCCGGCGAGTCTGCGGAGCTCCTCTTCGAGGGCGGTCGTCCCGAGCTCTTCGGTCACCATGTCGCCCCCGGGTGGCTGCGGTGCAGGTGCTGCATCTCGGCGAGCATCCGGCCGAAGGGCTCGGTGTGCAGGCCCTGCCGCCCGGCCCCCGCCGTCCAGGCGCCCCGCTGCGGGCCCTCGGGCACGGTCAGGGTGGCCCGGTCCAGCACGGAGCCGATCGAGTCCGTCCAGCCCCGGCGGAGCGCGTCCCGGTCCAGGTCCAGTCCGTCGACCGGTTCGAACAGCTCGCCGGTGTACCGCCACAGGGTGTCGAGGCCGCGCCGCATCCGCTCACGGCTCTGGGCCGTGCCGTCGCCGAGCCGCAGCGTCCAGTGCTCGGCGTGGTCCCGGTGGTAGGCGACCTCCTTGGCCGCCTTCCGGGCCAGAGGCGCGAACTCGCTCTCTCCGGCGGCCAGTTGCCCGTACAGCAGCTCCTGGTAGGTGGAGAAGTAGAGCTGGCGGGCGATGGTGTGGGCGAAGTCGCCGTTCTCCTGCTCGACCAACTGCACGTTGCGGAAGGCGCGTTCCTCCCGGAGGTACGCCAGTTCGTCCTCGTCTCCGGCCATCGACAGCAGGACGCGGGCCTGGCCCAGTAGGTCCAGGGCGATGTTGGCGAGTGCGACCTCCTCCTCCAGGACGGGGGCGTGCCCGGCCCACTCCCCCAGCCGGTGCGCGAGCACCAGCGCGTCGTCGCCGAGGGCGAGTGCGGCGGTCACAGGTGCTTCACCCCGTCCGGGATCTCGTAGAAGGTCGGGTGCCGGTAGGGCTTGTCGGCGGCGGGCTCGAAGAACGGGTCCTTCTCGTCGGGCGAGGAGGCGGTGATTGCCGAGGAGGGCACCACCCAGATCGAGACGCCCTCGGACCTGCGGGTGTAGAGGTCGCGGGCGTTGCGCAGGGCCATTTCGGCGTCGGGGGCGTGCAGGCTCCCGGCGTGGGTGTGCGACAGTCCTCGGCGGGAGCGCACGAACACCTCCCACAGCGGCCATTCGGATGCGCTCATGCCGTTGCCTCCCCGTGGAGCCGGTCGGTGTGCTTCGCGGCGTAGGCCGCCGCGGCCTCGCGCACCCAGGCGCCTTCTTCGTGGGCCTGCCGCCGCTGGGTGATGCGCTGGTCGTTGCAGGGGCCGTTGCCACGCAGCACTTCGCGGAACTCCTCCCAGTCGATGGGGCCGAAGTCGTGGTGCCCGCGCTCCTCGTTCCACCTCAGGTCCGGGTCGGGCAGGGTCAGGCCGAGGGCCTCGGCCTGGGGGACGCAGATGTCCACGAAGCGCTGGCGCAGCTCGTCGTTGGAGTGGCGCTTGATCTTCCAGGCCATGGACCGGGCGGAGTGCGCCGACTCGTCGTCGGGCGGGCCGAACATCATCAGCGAGGGCCACCACCAGCGGTCCACCGCGTCCTGTGCCATCGCGTGCTGCGCGTCGGTGCCGCGGCTGAGGGCCAGCAGCAGTTCGTAGCCCTGCCGCTGGTGGAAGGACTCCTCCTTGCAGATGCGGACCATCGCCCGGGCGTACGGCCCGTAGGAGCAGCGGCACAGCGGGACCTGGTTGGTGATCGCCGCGCCGTCCACGAGCCAGCCGATGGCGCCCACGTCGGCCCAGGTCAGCGTGGGGTAGTTGAAGATCGAGGAGTACTTCTGGCGGCCGGAGTGCAGCTTGTCGAGCAGGTCGTCGCGGCTCGCGCCCAGGGTCTCGGTCGCGCTGTAGAGATACAGCCCGTGGCCCGCCTCGTCCTGGACCTTGGCCATCAGGATGGCCTTGCGCCGCAGCGAGGGGGCGCGGGTGATCCAGTTGGCTTCCGGCTGCATGCCGATGATCTCGGAGTGGGCGTGCTGTGCCATCTGCCGTACGAGCGTCGCGCGATAGTCGCCCGGCATCCAGTCGCGTGGCTCGATGCGCTCGTCGGCCGCCACCGCCGCGTCGAAGGCCTCCGCGTACGCCTCGGCGCCCGCGCTCTCCGATTCCACCACCGTTGCCACCACGTGCCCCTCTCCCTCGGCGAGCCCGGCGCCGGCCGGAGCGGGCGACCCCGCACCCGAACCAACCGACCGATCGTTCGGTTCAATGGTGCTGTGGCCGCCGTAGGGTGTCAAGGCTGTGGATAACCGCGGGAGGCTGCGCCTGGCCCGGCGCCCTGAGTACCGTTCCTCCCGAGTCCTCCGCGGTATTCCGAGGGCGGATTCCTGGGGAGATGCGGGCGGCGCGGGGACGGGAGGGGCGCATGGAGCGGGACGACGAGGGCGGGGCACCGCCGCCGGGCGGGTCGGCCGCGCTCTCCCTGCCCTCGCGCATCGTGGTCGCCGTGGCCCTCGCGGCCGTCGCCGTCGCCGCAGCCTGGCACGTGGCGATGGTGTTCCTGCACGTCGCACCGTCCAACACGGTCACCAAGCAGCACGGCGAGGTTGTCGACGCCTACGTGTATCCGGAGTTCGAACAGAACTGGAAGCTGTTCGCCCCCAACCCCCTCCAGCAGAACATCGCCGTGCAGGCCCGCGCCGAGATCCGTACGCCCGGCGGCGGGACGGCCGTCACGGGCTGGACCGACCTGTCCGCCCAGGACGGGGCGGCCATACGCCACAACCTCCTCCCCAGCCACACCCAGCAGAACGAACTCCGCCGTGCCTGGGACTTCTTCAGCGGCTCGCACGACGCCGAGAACCGGCCGAACGGCCTGCGCGGACATCTCTCCGAGCAGTACCTCCGGCGGATCGCCGCCCTCCGCCTCGGCCCCGAGCACGACGGCGGCCAGGTCCTGCGGGTGCAACTGCGCTCGGCCGTCACCCCCGTCGCCCCGCCCCCGTGGAGCGAGGAGAAGATCGACACCAAGACCGTGCACCGCGTCCTGCCCTGGTGGACGGTCACCGCCGCGGACTTCCCCGAGGGGGCCGAGCGCCCGTGACGACCACGCCGAACTCCCCAGCGGGGACGGGGAGCTCCGCCGTACGCGGCGCCCGGCGCGCGCTCGCGCGCTCCATCGACCGGGTCACCGGCAGCGCACTCGGGCCCTACCAGACCGCCGTGGTCCGGATCGGCTTCTCCTTCACCTGGCTGGTCTTCCTGCTCCGCGAGTGGCCGCACCGCCACGAGCTGTACGGGCCGGACGGGCCCTGGAGCTGGGACCTGGCGCGGCAGCTGACCGACGGGAATGGCGCCTTCACGGTCCTCATGTGGTCCGACGGCGGCTTCTGGTTCGAATGCGTCTACGCCGCCGCGCTGCTGGCCGCCGCCCTTCTGCTGCTCGGCTGGCGCACCCGCACCCTGTCCGTGCTCTTCATGGTCGGGGTGCTCTCGCTGCAGAACCGCAGCATCTTCATGGGCGACGGCGGTGACAACGTCATCCACCTCATGTCCCTCTACCTCGTGCTCACGCGCTGCGGCCAGGTGTGGTCGCTGGACGCGCGGCGGCGCAGGAGGCGGCGGGAGAGGCTGGGCCCGGGCGAGGCCGCCGAGGATCCGGGCGGCGGCGGCACCGGTATCGCGCTGTGGGCGGTGCTGGGGCTCGCCCTCGCCACCGCCACCGTTCTGGACCGGCTGAGCTTCGGGTGGGCGCTGTTCTTCTGGGGCCTGTGGACCGGCCACGCCCTGTGGTGGGGCGTACGGCGGTACGCGCGCGTGGCGGCGG
>NZ_LIQY01000720.1 GCF_001418495.1 Streptomyces pathocidini
CCGGGCGTCTCAATTCCGTTGCGCCCGGGTGACGTTAGCAGGGGTACGTGCGGGGCCTGGGTGCTGTTTCACCGTGCGGGGCTGGGGCCGGGTGGTGGACGTCAGGACGCCAGGGGCTCCCGCGGGTGGCTGCCCAAGGGCGCGGCCAGCCGGGTCAGGGAGGTCTCCAGGTGGTGGAGGTGGGCCAGCGCGCGGTCGGTGGCGGGGTGGTGGTGCGGCTCGGCCGACGGGGGTTCGGCCAGGCTCTCCGACGCGTCCGCCACCAGGTGCTCCACGGCCGCCTCCACCCGGCGGCACGCGGCCGTCAGGCGGGTGTCGTGCGAGGCGTCGCGGTCCGCGGCCAGCTCGGCCAGGGCCCGCACCCGGTGGGCGCAGTCGTCCAGCAGCTCGATGACCTGGCGGGCCCGGGCCTTCCGCGCGCGGAACGGATTCAGGGGGTGAGTCAGCGGGGCCAGGGAGGCGCGCGCCCGCGCGAGCAGCAGCTCCAGCTCGGCCACGCGCGCCGCCGGGTCGGCCGTGGTGTCGCCCGCCAGCCGTCGCGCCGCCTCGGCCGTGCAGTGGCGTACGCACAGCAGGGTGCGCTGGACCCAGGCGTTCGTGGCGGCGTGGGTGGTGATCGGCAGCACGGCGGCCACGGCGATGACGCAGGCCAGGGCACCGACCGCGGTCTGCTGCAGGCGCAGGGTGAGGAGCCCGGGGTGCAGGACGCCGAGGAGGCCGTAGAGCAGCCCGGCCATGACCGTCACGAAGAACATCATCCAGCTGTACGACGGGGCCGCCGTGTAGAAGATGCCGAAGACGCAGACGGCCACCAGGACGGCGGTGGGCGCCGGGGCGCCGTGCAGCGGGACCGCGATCAGGAGTCCGGCCGCGATGCCGACGACGGTACCGACGACCCGGCGGAAGCCGCGCACCAGGGTCTCGCCGCGCGAGGCGGTGTTGACGAAGATCCACCAGGCGGTGCCGACGGCCCAGTACCAGCGCTCGTCGGAGATCGACTGGCCGACGGCCAGCGCCAGGCCGCAGGCCAGGGTGCACTGGACGGCCTGCCGTGTGGTGAGGCGGGCCAACCCGCGCCCGCCGGGCGGGGCGGGGGCGGCGGGCGGCGGGGTGCGCCGCTCGAT
>NZ_LIQY01000721.1 GCF_001418495.1 Streptomyces pathocidini
TCTTCCTCCAGGGCCCTGCGGGTGGTCCGCAGGGCCCTGGAGGAAGAGGGGGAGGAATGGGACGGGGAAGACGCGTACTGACGGCCTGAGGGGAAGGGCGTACCCCCGCACCCTGACCGCCCGGCACGCCCGGCATGGGGGAGCCGGGCGGCCGGCAGCGGCCACGGTCAGCCGGGAAGTGGTGTCCCCGAGTCGCCGTCGGCCACCGGCAGTCCTGCCGCGCGCCAGGCCTGGAAGCCGCCGTCCAGGTCCGTGGCGCGGTGCAGGCCCAACTGGCGCAGGGAGACGGCCGCGAGGCTGGAAGCGTAGCCCTCGTTGCAGATGACGACGACCCGGAGGCCGTGGCTCGTCGCCTCGGGCGCGCGGTGGCTGCCCTCGGGATCCAGCCGCCACTCCAGTTCGTTGCGCTCCACGATCAGTGCGCCCGGGATCGTGCCGTCGCGCTCGCGCAGCGCCGCGTACCGGATGTCGACCAGCAGCGCGCCCGCTGCCCGCGCCGCGTCGGCCTCCAACGGGCCCAGCCGGTCGAGCTGTTCGCGCGCCTCGGCCAGCAGGGTGTCGATGCCCCGCCGCGTCACCGGTCGTTCCGCCGTCACGCCCATTCCTCCGGCCGCTCGATGGCCTCGAGCCGCAGCACGGGGCCCGTACGGCTGTAGCGCCGCATCAGGGGGAGCGGCGGGTAGTAGGCGTGCACCGAGACGGCGTGCTCCTCGCCGGTGAGGTTCAGGACCTGGTGCACATGGTGCGGGCCGAAGGCGCGGCCCTCTCCGGTGGGGACCGGGCGCTCGCGGTCGACGCCGTCGGTCAGTTCGAGGGTGCGCCAGCCCTCCGTCGGCAGGCGCACCGCGAGGGACTGCTCGGTCAGGGCGCCGGACGCGGTGGCAAAGGCGCCGCGCGAGCCGCCGTGGTCGTGCCAGCCGGTACCGGTGCCGGGCGGCCAGCCGATGATCCAGGCCTCACTGCCGCCGGGACCGTCGAGCCGCAGCCAGGTGCGGCCCTCGGGATCCAGTGGGAGGGAGGCGACGAGTTCCTGGTCGGCGGCCGTACGACGGACGAAGTCGAGCAACTCCGCGGCCGTGGGGCCCGATTCGGGGTTCGGGCGAGGGGCGGAGGCGGGGGCGGAAGACGCGGGTGACGTGGAAGACACGGGTCCGTCCTTGGTGATCGCGTGGGAGCGCGCGGCGGGGCCGCGCGAAGGGGATGCGGATCAACAGGACGGACGACACACGCAGCCCGCGTAGCGAAGGAGGTCCAGGTGGACCCTCCGCCAGAAGCACGGGAGCCGGGTGTCGGTCACGTTGGGGAGTGAACCACGGGCCCGCGCGGGGGTGCAACCGTGGATCGGTCCGCCGCGCCTGGCGCATCGGCTTCTGATGCGCCCCCCTCTGAAACCTCCGTTTCGGACGTGAGGGCCCCGTCTGCGCCCGAGGCCTTCACGTCTGATGCCTCCGCGTCTGACGCCTCCGTGTCCGAACCTGTCTCGTATACACCTCT
>NZ_LIQY01000722.1 GCF_001418495.1 Streptomyces pathocidini
GCCGTGGCGACGACCCCCGCTCTCCCCCCCGGCGGGGGTCGTCGCATGTCCGGACGCATTTTCGCCGTCCCATCATGATCTCCTCCCTCTCGCGCGCATCGCGCGTTCGCCACCCCTGATCCCGCGGCTTGTGACGCAGCGTAATGGCCGCGCTGCGCACGGGTAAGTCGCTGGTATAGGTGATCGGGATATTCACAACCGGCGAGTTATCCACAGTTCTGGAGCAAGATCCACACGATTTCCCGGTTCGTTGCACGCTGATTCCCCGCGAAGTTCGCGGACGTGAGAGTTCGAAGTGGAGAGGGGTGGGGAATCGTGACCGGAATCATCACATCCGATGCGTCGGCGCGGGACGGCGGAGGGCAGCGGTGCCGACCGTTGATCATCACCGAGGACGAGCGACTGCTCGACGATCTGTTGCGGCTGTGCGCGGCCGCGGGCGCGGAGGCCGAAGTATCGCCCGGGCTGCCCGCGGGGCCTTCCGGTAGCGGCGGCTGGGAGGGCGCGCCGCTGATTTTGGTGGGAGACGACGCGGCGGGGCGGTTACGGGTGACGTCGCGCCGGGCGGGCGTGCTGCTTGTCGGGCGGGATCCGGAGGAGCCGGGCGTCTGGCGGCGGGCCGTGGGTGTCGGCGCCGAGTACGTGCTCTCGCTGCCCGAGGACGAACGCTGGCTGGTCGACCGGATCGCCGACGCCGCGGAGGGTGTCGGCCGTCAGGCGCTGACCGTGGGCGTGCTCGGTGGGCGCGGCGGGGCCGGAGCGAGCACCCTGGCCTGCGCCCTGGCCGTCACCGCGGCCCGCGACGGGCGGCGCACGATGCTCGTGGACGGCGACCCGCTGGGCGGCGGGCTCGACGTGCTGCTCGGCGGTGAGGGCACCGGAGGGCTGCGGTGGCCCGCCTTCGCCGAGTCGCGGGGGCGGGTCGGTGGCCGGGCGCTGGAGGAGTCGCTGCCCGAGCTGCACGCGCTGCGGGTGCTGAGTTGGGATCGGGGCGAGTCGGTCCGGATCCCGCCGGAGGCGATGCGCTCGGTGCTGGCCGCCGCCCGGCGGCGCGGCGGAGTCGTCGTGGTCGACCTGCCGCGGTCCGCGGACGACTGTGTTGCCGAGGCCCTGGCACAGCTCGACCTGGGGCTGCTCGTGGTGCCCGCCGAGCTGCGGGCTGTCGCCGCGGCGCGGCGAGTGGCGGCGTCGGCGGGTGCGGCGCTGCGGGACCTGCGGGTCGTGGCGCGGGGCCCGTACGGTTCCGGGCTCGATGACGAGGAGATCGCCGGGCTGCTCGGACTGCCGCTGGTGGGTGAACTCCCGCCCGAGCCGGGGATTTCGGGCGCTCTTGAGGGCGGGGTTCCGCCCGGCGGTGCGGTGCGGGGGCCGCTCGCGCGGTTCTGCTCGGGGTTCTGGGCGGAGGTTCTGCCGGATGGTGATGGGCCGACTGCCGTGCCTTGTACGGCTGTTGGCGAGATGGCCGTGGGCGGGGCGGTGGGTGCCGATGGGATGCCCCCAGGCCGTGCTGTGGCCAGGGGTGTGGGGCCTCTCTGGGCGAGGAGCGTGGCCGCATGAGGGCGACGAGCGTCGCCGGCGGCACTCCGGCGACGCTGCTGGACGCCGTGCGGCTGCGGCTCGCGGAGACGGGTGCCGAGCCGACGCCGTCGCGGGTGGCAGCCGCGTTGCGGGAGCAGGGGCGGCTGCTGGGCGACGCGGAGGTGCTGCGCGTGGTGACGCGGCTGCGCTCGGAACTGGTGGGCAGCGGCCCGCTGGAGCCGCTCCTCGCGGAGCCGGATGTCACGGATGTGCTGGTGACAGCGCCTGACCAGGTGTGGGTGGACCGCGGCTTCGGGCTGGAGCGCACGGACGTCAGCTTCCCGGACGCGGCGGCGGTGCGCGGGCTCGCCCAGCGGCTGGCCGCCGTCGCCGGCCGGCGGCTGGACGACGCGCGGCCATGGGTGGACGCGCGGTTGCCGGACGGGACGCGGTTGCACGCCGTGCTGCCGCCGGTGGCCGTCGGCTCGACCTGCCTCTCGCTGCGGGTGGTCCGGCCGCGGGCGTTCGGTCTGGACGAACTGGTCGCCGCGGGCACTGTTCCACCGGGAGGGGAACGGCTGTTGCGGGCGATGCTGGAGGCGCGGCTCTCGTTCCTCATCAGCGGCGGTACGGGCTCCGGGAAGACGACCCTGCTCAGCACGTTGCTGGGGCTGGTCGGCCTGGACGAGCGGATCGTACTGGCCGAGGACTCCGCGGAGTTGAGGCCCAACCACCCGCATGTGGTCCGGCTGGAGGCGCGGCCCGCGAACCAGGAGGGCACCGGGCGGGTCACGTTGCGGGACCTGGTGCGGCAGGCGCTGCGCATGCGGCCCGACCG
>NZ_LIQY01000723.1 GCF_001418495.1 Streptomyces pathocidini
GTTCGCGGCCGAAGTGGCCGTAAGCGGCGGTCTGGGCGTAGATCGGGCGGAGCAGGTCCAGGTCGCGGATGATGGCGGCCGGGCGGAGGTCGAAGACCTCGGAGATGGCGTGCTCGATCTTCTCGTGGTCCACCGCGGCGGTGCCGAAGGTCTCCACGAAGAGGCCGACCGGCTCGGCCTTGCCGATCGCGTAGGCGACCTGGACCTCGCAGCGCGTGGCCAGGCCGGCCGCGACGACGTTCTTGGCGACCCAGCGCATCGCGTAGGCGGCCGAGCGGTCGACCTTGGACGGGTCCTTGCCAGAGAAGGCGCCGCCGCCGTGGCGGGCCATGCCCCCGTAGGTGTCGATGATGATCTTGCGGCCGGTCAGACCCGCGTCGCCCATCGGGCCGCCGATCTCGAAGCGGCCGGTCGGGTTCACCAGCAGCCGGTAGTTGTCGGTGTCCAGCTTGATGCCGTCGTCCAGGAGCTGCTGGAGCACGTGCTCCACGACGAACTCACGGATGTCGGGCGCCAGCAGCGAGTCCAGGTCGATGTCGGAGGCGTGCTGCGAGGAGACGACGACGGTGTCCAGGCGGACGGCCTTGTCACCGTTGTACTCGATGGTGACCTGGGTCTTGCCGTCGGGACGCAGGTACGGAATGGTCCCGTTCTTGCGCACCTCGGTCAGGCGCCGCGAGAGCCGGTTCGCCAGCGAGATCGGCAGCGGCATCAGCTCGGGCGTCTCGTCGCAGGCGTAGCCGAACATCAGGCCCTGGTCGCCCGCGCCCTGCTTGTCGAGCTCGTCCTCGTCGCCCTCGACCCGCTGCTCGTACGCGGTGTCGACACCCTGCGCGATGTCCGGGGACTGGGCGCCGATGGAGACCGACACACCACAGGAAGCGCCGTCGAAGCCCTTCTTCGACGAGTCGTAGCCAATCTCGAGGATCTTGTTCCGGACAAGCGTGGCGATCGGCGCGTACGCCTTGGTCGTCACCTCGCCGGCCACGTGCACCTGGCCCGTGGTGATCAAGGTCTCCACGGCGACCCGGGACGTCGGGTCCTCCTGGAGAAGCGCGTCGAGAATCGTGTCGCTGATCTGGTCAGCGATCTTGTCTGGGTGGCCCTCGGTCACAGATTCCGAGGTGAACAGGCGGCGGGACACATCGCTCCCTGGGGTTGCAGCGGCTGCTGGCTCATCATGGCTGGATCCGTACGGGGGCTGCGCCCGACGCAGATCCGCGCCCAGTTTATCCATCCCTCTCGCCGAACGGACATCGCGTCTCGGTCCGTGGGAGCCCTGTGACCTGCGGCACCGCACGTGCAGGGAGCGTTCACCTGTTGTTCGCGCTCCAGGGACCGGGCGTGTCCGCAAGGTTCGGGGAGAGACACCGGGCGATGGGCCGAACGTATCAGCGGACGCCCCCGGTCACCAGGGAGCGGGCACCGAACCGGTCACGCCCG
>NZ_LIQY01000724.1 GCF_001418495.1 Streptomyces pathocidini
GCACGGCCCCTGTGCCGTGACGAGGGCCGTCGGGGCGCGGGGCCCCGAGCGCGCGTCATTACGCGCGCATGTCTGTATCCCGTACGCGCGACGTCATTCCGTATGCGCGACCTCCGGGAGCGTGTCAGGGCGTTGCGTGTGTGGGAGCGAACAGGCGCAGGACCGCCGGGAGTACCACCACCGACGGGCCGGGGGCCGCCAGCGCCGCCGCCAGGTCCTCGCCCAGCCGCTCCGGCGACGTGCGGACCGCCGGGACGCCGAACGACTCGGCCAGCGCCACGAAGTCCGGGCGCGCCAGCTCGGTGCCGGTGGCCGTGCCGAAGGCGTCCGTCATGTACTCGCGCAGGATGCCGTAGCCGCCGTCGTCGACGATCAGCCACGTGACCGGCAGGTCGTACTGGCGGGCCGTGGCCAGCTCGGCGATCGAGTACATCGCGCCGCCGTCGCCCGAGACGGCCAGCACCGGCTTCGTACGATCCGCCACTGCGGCCCCGAGCGCGGCCGGGAAGCCGTAGCCCAGGCCGCCGGCGCCCTGGGCGGAGTGCATGGCCCCCTCGCGCGGGTCGAACGCGGACCACGCCCAGTAGGCCAGCATCGTCATGTCCCAGAAGCTGGGGGACGTGTCGGGGAGGGCGTCGCGTACGGCGGTCAGGAGCTGCTGCTCCTGCTTCAGGTCCTGGGCGGCGAGGCGTTGGCGGACGCGGACGAGGAGGGCCGAGGCTGCTTCGGCTGCTTCGGGGCGCGTGCGCGGGGTGGCCTGTTCGGCCAGGACCGCCAGCGTCAGGCGGGCGTCCGCGTGGATGCCGAGGGCCGGGACGTTCGACTCCAGCTTGCCCAGGTCCGCCTCGATCTGGATGACCCGGCCGCGGGGACGGAACGTGTGGTAGTTCGACGAGAGTTCGCCCAGGCCCGAGCCGACGACCAGGAGGACGTCGGCGTCCTCCAGGAAATCCGTGGTGTGGCGGTCCTCCAGCCAGGACTGGAGCGAGAGACGGTGGTCCCAGGGGAACGCGCCCTTGCCGCCGAAGGTGGTGGCGACCGGGGCATCCAACTTCTCGGCCAGCGCGAGGAGTTCGGCCTGCGCCCCGGCGCGCACG
>NZ_LIQY01000725.1 GCF_001418495.1 Streptomyces pathocidini
CCCGGGCGGCCGCCCGGGTCGAGCGCGGCCGCCTTGCGGAGGAGTACCGACCGTTCGCGGATGTTGGGGCAGAGCCGTGCGGCGTCTTGGAGTTCGGCCCTGGCTTGGCTGGTCCGGCCGAGTCGGGCGAGGAGTTCGCCGCGTACGCTCGGGAGGAGGTAGGACCCCGACAGGCGGCCGGAGTCGGCCAGCTCGTCCACGATGGCGAGCGCTTGCTGCGGCCCCTGGGCCATCGCGACGGCGACGGCGCGGTTGAGCTCGACGACGGGTGAGGGCGCGACGCGGCCGAGCGCTTCGTAGAGGAGGACGACGAGCTCCCAGTCGGTCTCTCGTACCGAAACCGCTGATGCGTGGCAGGCGGCGATGGCTGCCTGCAGCCCGTACGGTCCGAGACCCTTCCCGAGAGCCGAGGCGCGGTTGAGGGCGGCTTGGCCGCGGCGGATCGCGGCCCGGTCCCACAGGCGCCGGTCCTGGTCTTCGAGGAGTACGGGTTCGCCGTCGGGTGTGGTGCGTGCGGGGAAGCGTGCGGCGGTGAGCTCGAACAGGGCGAGCGCTCCGTGGACTTCGGGTTCGTCGGGCAGCAGAGCGGCCAGGGTGCGGGCGAGGCGGATGGCCTCGTACGCGAGGTCGGCGCGCAGCAACTGGTCGCCGCTGGTCGCGGTTGATCCTTCCGTGAAGATCACGTAGAGCACGCTGAGGACACCGCCGAGCCGCTGGCGCCGTTCCTCGGGGGGCGGCAGCTCGAAGGGCACTCCTGCCGCGGCGATCGTCTTCTTCGCCCGGGTGATGCGGGCCTGGAGGGTGGGGACGGGTACGAGGAAGGCCCGGGCGATCTCCTCGGTGGACAGGCCGCCGACCGTGCGCAGGGTCAGGGCGACGCGGGCTTCGGGTGAGAGTACGGGGTGGCAGGCGATGAAGATCAGCGCGAGGACGTCGTCGTCGATGCGGTCGGGATCCCATGGCAGGTCGTCCGCCCGGTCCGGCGGGGGTTCCGTTCCCGAGTGTGCTTCGCCTTCCGACAGTTCACCGGCAAGAGTGGCGTATCGCCGGTCGAGGGCGGAGCGGCGTCGGTAGGCGTCGATGGCCCGCCGCCGGGCGGCGGCG
>NZ_LIQY01000726.1 GCF_001418495.1 Streptomyces pathocidini
CCCGGCCACCGACCCGCCCCAGCCGGAGGACAAGGACAACGACCCGGACCCAAAGGACGAGCCCAAGAGCGAGGACTGATCCCTACGGCCTGCGGCCCGCCAGGGAGGGACATCACGGTCCCAGCCCTACGGCCTACGGCCCGCCGGGGAGGGACATCGCGGTCCTCCGCCCCCCGCGCCGCGGTCGACTGCGATCTGCGGCCCACCGAGGGGTCGCGGGCGCGNNCGGCACCGCCGAACCGCGCCGCAGGGCGACCCGCCGTGCGGCGGGATGTCTTTTCGCGCTGAGCCAGCGCGAAAAGTCCCATCCCGCCGCAACGGCGAGCAATGGGTACGGCGGAGCCCGGCGGTGCCGAACCACCGCACCCAGCGAGAACTACGACCCGCGGCCCGCCCGGAGAGAATCGCCACCGGGCCGCCACACGGCACCGCCGAACCGCGCCACGGGGCGACTCGCCGTCGCGGTGAGAGGGGTTGGCGCTGACCTCAGCGTCAACACACCCCCGCCGCAACGGCGAGCAATGGGTGTGGCAGAGTCCGGCGGTGCCGGGACTGCCGCGATCAGGACCCCTGGCCCGGGCCGGATGGCCTACCCGCAGTGGAACCGCGCCCCGGCCCAGTCCGCGTGGTCGCCGCCCTTGGCGGCGTTCGTGTCCGTCACCTTCAGGTGGACGTGGCGGGCCGAGCCCAGGGGGACGTCGACCGGGATCGTCTCCGAGGCGCCCGTCACGGGTTCGGAGGTCCACAGGACCTTCCCGTCTGCCTCCACGGAGAACGCCACCTCCCCGTAGCCGTTGATCTCGTCGTCGATACCGGCGTCCGCCGTGAAGGACGAGCAGCGGCTGCCGGTGTAGAACTCCACGTCGGAGTCGGCGTGGACGCCCAGCCCCTTCTCGTACGTCTTCCCGGCCAGCGTCAGGACGCGGCCGTCGCCCGCCGCCGACTCGCCGTTGCTGGTGTCGCGTTCGACCGGGCCCCAGCCGTTGGTGGCGCCCAGCCAGTCGAGGTCGCTCGCCCACGCGTCCGCCGCCGGGGGCTCCGGCACCACCTCCACCGCAAAGCGGTGGACGGCGGTCCGTTCGGCCCCGGCCGAGCGGTACCGGACGGTCGCCGTCAGCACCGCCGGATCGCCCGGCTTCGCCGACTCGGCGGGCGTGACCGCGAGTTCACCCCGCCCGGTCTCCCCCGCGGCGACGCGGTCGATCCGCGCCGGGGCGGACACCTTCCACCCCTCCGGCGCCGACAGCTCGACGGAGACGCCCGTCGCGTCCCGCGTCCCCGCGGTGACGTCCACCGCGACCTGCCCGGCCGTACCACGCGCCAGCTCCGCCCCGATCGGGGCGGA
>NZ_LIQY01000727.1 GCF_001418495.1 Streptomyces pathocidini
GGACCGCGCCACCGTCGTCGGCAACATCACGCTCAACTTCTGCGTCGCCCTGGTCGCCCTCCTGAAGGGCAAGCTACGGCTCGCGGTGCTCGGCGCGGTCATCCCGCTCATCGCGCTCGTCGGCGCGATCCGGCTGGCCCGCCCCGGCTCGCCCTGGGCCAAGCGCCTCTACCGCGAGCGCCCCAAGGCCAGGGCCAAGTCGCAGGTGCGGGCCTACCGGCACGACAAGCGCTGGGACCGCTACCGCCGCCGCTTCGAGGACCTGGTCGCCGGGGCCCCATCCTTGCCCTCGTCCTCGTCCTCGTCCTCGTCCTCCTCTTCGTCTTCCTCTTCCTGACCGCGGGCCCGTTCCCGACCGCGGGCCAGTCCCTGACCGCGGGCTCGCCGCGCGCGCCGCGCCCCGTACGCCGTCTCCGCCGCGCAGAGCAGCAGGGCGGCGGCGATGGCGGCCAGGTGCTCGCGGCCCGCGAGGTTGGGCTTGAGCGCCATCTCGACCGTCATCGCGGCGGTCACGGCGAAGGCGGTGAACCACGCGCGGTAGCGCCAGGCCACGTACACCGCCAGCCCGACGACGGCGGCCGAGGGGCCCGCGTCGTGCACCAGCGCGTCCTTCGCGGGCAGGCCCAGGAAGGCGTCGGGGCCCACGGCCGTGCCGTAGCGGGCGTACATCGTGCCGGCGAGCGTCGCCAGGTACGCGACGAGCAGCGTGCGCAGCCGCCCGAGGCAGATCTCGCAGACCCCGAACACCAGGAATATCTGCGCCAGCGCCCCCCACACCGGCAGGTCGAGGGCGGGCACGAACACCGAGAGGGGCGTGCGCAGGAGGGCCAGCCACCACGGCTGGGAAGCCTGCACGGAGCCCAGGTTCTGGACGGGCTGATAGCCCCAGGGCTGGTTCTGCACGACCTGGAGCAGCCCGGTCAGGCACACCGCGGCGAGCGTCATCGGGATGGCGCCGAGTACGCGCGGCCGCTTCCGTACGAGGTCGTGGCGCACCTTCTCGTACAACGGGCCCCACTCCGCGCGGGCGGCCCGGCGGAGCGCCGCCACCGCATGCGCGGTGTTCACCGTCCCGCCCCGGGACGCGGGCGGCGGCCGGATGGGAGGCCAGGGAGGGGCCGCTGCCGTACATCAGGAGGTACGGCCCCGCGCTCGGTGCGCACCGAGCGCAACTGGACTATTCCCATAAAAAGCGATCATATGTGCCGCTTTTCCGGGCGGCCCGACCGGCCGGGGAACGGGGCCCGCGACGCTCAGTCGCGGGCCGGTGGTCGGGGCGGGGGAGCCGGCGACCCCGCGAGCGGGACCTCCGGGCGAAAGGCCGCGCGTCAGCCCTGCGAGGGAGAGCCGGGAGCGGCGCCGGGGTCGGCACCGGTGCCGGAGTCGGGAGTGGGGCCGGAGTCGGCGTCGGGGGCGGGCTCCGTACCGACCCTCCTGGCGTCGGCCGCCTCGGGGCCGCCACTGACGGTGGCCTCCGCACGGGAGTCGCCGCCGGGGCGGTCCGCTTCCGCTCGGGCCGCGGCATCCGCTCCGGAACCGGCGCCACCGGCCTCGGACTCTGCCCCGGCCCCGGGCGCGGTGCTGTTGACCACGGCGCCCTCGGCCCCGGTGCTGTCGGCCCCGGGCTCGCGCTCCTCCGGCAGCTCCGCTGCCAGGGCGGCGGCCGCCTGGACGAGGGGAAGGGCCAGGAGGGCGCCGGTGCC
>NZ_LIQY01000728.1 GCF_001418495.1 Streptomyces pathocidini
ATAAGGGACAGCGGCTACAGCCCCGGCCCCGGCTCTCGCCCGCCCGGGTCCCGATGGCGCCAGGTCCAGTAGACGAGCGTCGACCCGAGGGCCCACGCGGACAGCACCAGATACGGGTCCGCCTTCTGGTACCCGGCGAAGTACACCGCCGTGTGCTGGGCGTTCACCGACGCGCCCGGCGGGAGCCAGCGCCCGATGGCGCCGAGTACGGACGGCAGCAGCGGCCAGGAGACCGCGCCGCCGGACGAGGGGTTGCCGAGCAGCACCATCAGGCCCCAGGTCGGGAGCATCGCCCACCGCCCGATGAGGGCGTTGAACATCGTGAAGACCATCCCCGACGCGTACATCGTCAGCGAGAGGATCGCCCACGACACCGCGAACGGCAGCCGCACCGCGTCCAGCAGCCAGTCCACGACCGCGGTGATCGCGAACCCGCCGAGCAGCGCGTACCCGGCGGTGAAGGCGATCCGCTCGGCCGGGTTCAGCAGCGGGGCGTTGATGGTCAGCTGGATCGCGCCGACAAAGCCGGTGATCACCGCCGCGATCGTCACGTAGAAGAGGGCGAGCCCGCGCGGGTCGCCGGGCTGCAGCGGGTTCACGTCCCGGACCACGACCGGTACGCCGACCCGCTCGCCGACCTTGGGCGCCGCCTTGGTGAGCAGTTCGGCGACCGAGGACCCGGAGGCGCCGGACACGTCCAGCTCCACCCGGCCGCCCCCGGCGGGCACGCGCAGCACCGCGAACACCCGCTGCTCCTCGATGTCCTCGCGCGCGCCGGCGTAGGTGGCGTAGTCGTGCAGTTCGAGGGAGGTGTCGAGCTCCTCCTCGAGCCCGTCGACGAACGAGCGCCCCGCCGAGCCCCGGTCGATCCCGACGACGGCGGTGGGGATCCGATGCGGCGTGGGGTTGGCCATGGCGTACGTGTACGAGCCCGCGAAGAGGCCGGCCGCGGCGCCGAGGATGAGCGAGACCACGACCGCGGGAAAGTAGGCCGACCGTGCGAACGCCCGCCAGCACCCGACGAACGACACCCCTGCCATGCCGCCACGCTAAGCGAGCACCCCCGACCGCGCTCGCCGCGCCCGCCCCCGCCGAGAGGGCCCCGCGGGCAGTTCGACGG
>NZ_LIQY01000729.1 GCF_001418495.1 Streptomyces pathocidini
CCTCCTGAGGCAACCCCGCCTCCTCGCCCCAGGCATCGGCCCCCACCGCAGGCGGACACGTCCGCCCCAGCCACGTCCGTACGAGCCGCCCCTCCTCGCCCGCGCGGGCCGCCTCGTCCACGTACGCGACCGCAGCCGGGAACCGCCGCCGCAGGTCGGCGAGGAACTTCAGCGCGTCCCCGGACGTCTGCCCGTACACCGCGCTGAGCAGCGCCAGCTTCGCCTGGTCGCGGTTGCCGGCGAAGGCGCGGTCGGACAGCGCGGTGTACAGGTCGCCGGGCTGGGCCGCGACCTCCATCAGGCCCGGGTCGCGCGAGACCGCCGCCAGGACGCGCGGCTCCATCTGGTCGGCGTCGGCCACGACCAGCCGCCACCCCGGGTCGGCCACCACCGCGCGCCGCACCACCTTGGGGATCTGCAGCGCCCCGCCCCCGTTGGTGGTCCACCGCCCGGTCACGGTCCCGCCCGGCATGTACTCGGGCCGGAACCGGCCATCCCGCACCCATGCCTGGAGCCAGGCCCAGCCGTGGGCGGTGTGCACCCGGTAGAGCTTCTTGTATTCGAGCAGGTGCGGCACCGCCGGGTGGTCGATCCCCCGCAGCTCCCACGCGCGCGTGGACGACAGGGCGACGCCCGCGCGCGCGAAGGCGCGGACGATGTCCGACGGCAGGTCGGGCCTGACCCTGGCGCCGCCGAACGCCCGCGAGACCTCGTCCGCCAACTCGGCCAAGCGGCGCGGTTCCTGGACGCCCGGGTAGCGCTCGCCGAGCAGCTCGGTCAGCAGCTCGCGGTGGACGTCGGCCCGCCACGGGATGCCGGCCCGGGTCATTTCGGCGGCGACCAGGGTGCCCGCCGACTCCCCCGCGGTCAGCAGCGTCATCCGGTCGGGATGCTCGGCGGCCCGGTGCCTGCGCTGCTGGTCGGCGTACACCTCCAGTAGCGCCTCCAGCGGATCGGTACCGGGCGGCAGGGGCACGGGACCGGGGTCGAAGAGCGAGGGATGCTGCTCGGTGGAGCGCGGCGGCGGGTCCTGCGGTACGGGGAGCCGGTGCAGCCGGGCCCAGGCCGCGGCGAGCGAGCGGGGACGGCCCCAGTGCCCCTCGTGCCCGCCGAGCAGGGCCTCGGCGGCCCCCACGTCGTAGCAGCGCTCGACGCGGACACCGGCCGCGAGCAGCCGCGGATGGAGGTCGGCGGTGGCCCGCCAGACCCACCGCACG
>NZ_LIQY01000073.1 GCF_001418495.1 Streptomyces pathocidini
GGGTGGGACGGATGGGTCAGGTCGTGGACGAGGCTGCGCAGCCGGCGGGCGAGGGCTCCGCCGCGGTGGGCCGTGGGCGGCGCTGCGGGCGGGGGCGGCGGGACGTTCATGGCCAGATCAGCGTACGGGCGCGGTGGGTCGAGGTCGTCATACCAGGGAGCCGATTGCGGACTCATACCTGGGTACCGCCTGGGCGTCCCCACCCCTACTGGCGGGGTGGGTGCGGCGAGGCGGGGGCGCCCCTCCGCCACTCACAGCTCGGCGAGCAGTTCGGCCTTCTTCGCGCTGAACTCGCCGTCCGTCAGCAGTCCCGCCTCGTGCAGGGCTCCCAAGTGCCGGATGCGGTCGGCGATGTCGGCCGGGTCGGGGCGCCCCTCGCCGACGGGTGCCAGAGCCGGGCGCGGATGGGGCCTGGCCGCCGCCGCGTCCTCGTCCGGTTCGGCCGCCCGTACGGCCTCCAGCACAGCCGCCGCGAACGGCAGTGACTCGTGCACCGGCCCGTACCCGAGTCCGAAGACGACGGTGGCCGGATCCTGGTCGGCCTGACGCGGCTGCACGGGCAGGGCTATACGCCCTGCATGTTCCGTATGGCCGATGTTCTTCTCCTCGCGGCGCTGGACCAGCCGCAGATAGCCGTCGAAGAGTTCAGGCGAGCGCCACTCCACGCCGGCCAACTCGCCCACCGGAAAGCTCTGGTCGCCGGCCTTCCACTTCGCCGAGGACGCCCCCGTCCAGAACCAGCGGAAGGACACCGACCTCCCGTCGAAGGACGCCTTGCCGTCGTAGGCCTTGAAGTTGAGCGGCGGCGTCGGCGCCGGAACGAGACAGCGGTCGGCGGGTTCGTCCGCGGAAGCCCCCAGGGCTGCCCGCAGCTCGTCGGCGTAGTACTCGGCGAGCAGCTCCCGCTCGGCCGGCAGCACCAGCCGGTACGGATCGCTGCCCTCTTTCAGCTGCCCGTCCGCCGCGTCCATCAGCGGATCGGCGCCGGGGCGCGGCTCGGCCCGCAACACGACGGTTCCGCGTTTGCCCTGCGTCAGCTCGACGGCGGCCAGTGCCTCGTAAGGGATGCGCCGTTCGCCCAGTACCTGGAACAGCTTCGGGGTGCGAATGCTTCGTTCATAGCGGATGAGCACGGAGTCGGGGCTGAACTCCCAGACGGTGTGAAAACCGGCCAACACATCATCCATGCGGCTCATCGTATGCGGCGGTAGCCCGCCCGGTCCCCCTTCTGAACGCTCTGCGCGTCAAACCTTTTCGGGCACGCGAGTTCCGTCGTTTCCGGCCTTCCCGCTGTCGCTCCCGTGAATCCCGGTCTGCTGGATTCCGGAGGAGGGGATCCCGACCTGGCACTGCGTACTGTGCCCTGCCGCGCAGTCGACGGAGCCCAGAGCCCCTACCCCGATCTCGGCGAAACTCTCCAGGCTCTCGGTGCCCGGCTCGAAATAGCCGGTGTGCCCCACCGCGCGGCTCGCCGAGATCACCCGGGCGCCGAAGGCCCTGGAGACGGGGTCGGCGCCGTGCCCCAACTCGCCGATCTCCAGGTACGGGACGTCCTGGATCCAGTCATCGGCGTCGCGTGCGGCCCACACCCGGGCCTTGGTGCGGAGCCCGGCGACGGTCTCCGCACGCATGCCGGGGCTGCCGGCCACCGCGATGTCGGTGACCTTCGGCGACAGGTCGCGGGCGGCGACGCCGCAGACCACGGAGCCGTAGCTGTGGCAGAACAGCGACACCCGCGAGGCGTGGGCGAGCGAGTCGACGAACGAGTCCAGGCGCACGGCCCCGTCCTCGGCCAGCCGCCCGGTCGCGGCGTCCACGCCGAGCCCGGCGGGAGTGGTGTAGTCGGCCCAGGCGACCACGGCGGTGCGCTCCTCGGGCCGCTGGGCGCGTTCCTCCTCGTAGAGGGCGCGCGCCATGCCGACCGGTGCGCTGTACTTGCGCTGGGTGCGCTCGAAGTTCACCAGATTGGTGTCCACTCCGGGCACCACGACCGACACCTGCCGGGCCTGTGCGAGGTCGCCGAACACCTCGGCGGCGCGGCCCGGGCCCGTGGGGTCGAAGGCGAGGATCTGGCGGCCCCCGGACAGCATCGACTCGAACCGGTGCATCAGGCGCCCGGCATCCTGGCGCCCCTCCTCGGTGAGTCCGAGGTCGTTCATGCGCTTCTTCGCCGTACTGCGCGCCTCGTCGAGGGCGATCCGGTTAGCCCGGTAACGCAACTCCACCGGCGCGCCGCCCATGTTGCCCACGACCAGTGGATACCGCTGGACGAGATGTTCCTGCTGGGTGGTGGTGAGCGAGCTGAAGAAGTCGGCCAGTACGCGGGGGCCGTCCGCGAGGTCGGGCAGGCCGCGGCCGTCGATCGACCCGTCCTGCCAGGCGGCGACGGCCGCTTCGCGGGAGCCCGCGGCGGGCGTCTGGTTCCGGATCGCGGTCCAGCCTGTGGTGGCGAGGAGGACGAACACGACGGTGAGCGCGAGCAGCGCTCGCCACACCGGTGACTCGCCGAACCAGGACGTCGAGAACCAGGAAGTCGGGGTGGAGCCGAGCTCAGGGAAAGAAGACACTGCGGGACACCCTAGGAGAAGCGCCAGGTGGCCCGTGCGAGGGGTGACGCAACTCACCTTGAATGACGGTGCAATTAACGTCACAACGGGGAAGAGGGGGCGATTCGAGTTCCGAATCCCCTACGGTCCGTGAAGTCGATCTTCGTTGCCTTATCGCCCTGTTCGGCTTCCGGGAGGTTCGGCGGATCCGTCTCTACGCGTGCGTGGAGCCCGTGTTCCAGTCCTCGGCCAGCGCGGGGGTGAGGTGGTCCAGATACGCCTCGGTGAGTTTCCGGATCGCGTCGCTGCTGCAGTCCCCGCGGGCTCCCCAGAGCCTGCCGCTCACCCGAATCACCCCGCTGAACGCCGCGACCAGAACGCGCGGCCGGGGGTCGGAGTCCAGGTCCAGGCCCTCGCGGTCGGCGATCTCCCGGGCGAGCCGCTCCTCCAACTCCACCGAGCGGCGCAGGTGGACGGCGATCAGCGCGGGGGTCGACTCGATCACGTGGTACATCCGCATGTGTAGTTCGGGCGGGACCGTCTCCCCGATGGCCTGCTCGATGGTGTCCCAGGCGAGGCTGACGGCGCGGCGCAGCGCGGTCATCGGGGGCTCGCCGGCGGGCCGTTCGCGGAGGGCGTCGAAGAACTGGGCCTCCACCGCCTCCTGGACCGCGAAGGCGACCTCCTCCTTGTTCGCGAAGTAGCGGAAGAAGGTGCGCTGGGAGACCTCGACGGCGTCGGCGATCTCGTCCACCGTCGTCTGCTCGTACCCCTGGGTCGTGAAGAGTTCGAGCGCCGAGTGGATCAGCGCGGCGCGGGTGCGCCGCTTCTTGCGCTCCCGCAGGCCGCCCTCGGGGGGCGCGGGTGGCGGCGTGGGGTCCGCCAGTCGCTGACGTGTCATGTCCTGGCCCTCTCTTCGCCGTATTTCCACTGATCAAGATACCTGTGGGCTACATGACAGTTACCGACTCGTGAATTGATTTGTCAACTGTCAGTGACTGACATTAGCCTGGGGGTCATGACCTCTCAGACCACCACCGTCGCCGACGCGGCGCCGGAAACTCCCATACCGGGGCCCCGGAAGGGGCTCCGCGGCCATCCCTGGCTGACCCTCTTCGCTGTCGCGATCGGCGTCATGATGGTCGCGCTCGACGGCACGATCGTCGCGGTCGCCAACCCGGCGATCCAGCAGGACCTCAAGGCCTCCCTGGCCGATGTCCAGTGGATCACCAACGGCTACATGCTCGCCCTGGCCGTCTCGCTCATCACGGCCGGCAAGCTCGGGGACCGCTTCGGCCACCGTCAGACCTTCCTCGTGGGTATCGTCGGTTTCGCGGCGGCCTCCGGTGCCATCGGACTGTCCGGCAGCGTGGCCACCGTCGTGACCTTCCGGGTCCTCCAGGGCCTGTTCGGCGCGCTGTTGATGCCCGCCGCGCTCGGGCTGCTGCGCGCCACCTTCCCCGCCGAGAAGCTGAACATGGCGATCGGTATCTGGGGTGCGGTCATCGGGGCCTCCACCGCCGCCGGCCCGATCGTCGGCGGTCTGCTCGTCGAGCACGTCAGCTGGCAGTCGGTGTTCTTCATCAACGTGCCGGTCGGCGTCCTCGCGCTTGTCCTGGGCCTGGTCATCCTCAAGGACCACCGTCCCGAGAACGCCGCCAAGTCCTTCGACATCCCCGGCATCGCGCTGCTCTCGGTTGCGATGTTCTCCCTGATCTGGGCTCTCATCAAGGCGCCCGAGTGGAGCTGGGGCAACGGAAAGACCCTGCTCTTCCTCGGCGTTGCGGCCGTCGCGTTCCTCGCGTTCGCCCTCTGGGAGAACAAGGTCCGCGAACCGCTGCTCCCGCTGGGCCTGTTCCGCTCCGTGCCGCTGTCCGCGGGCACGGTGCTCATGGTGCTGATGGCCTTCGCCTTCATGGGCGGACTGTTCTTCGTCACCTTCTATCTGCAGAACGTGCACGGCATGAGCCCGGTCGACAGCGGTCTGCACCTGCTGCCGCTCACCGGCATGATGATCGTCGCCTCGCCGCTCGCGGGCGCGCTGATCACCAGGTTCGGGCCGCGGATCGTGCTGGTCGCGGGCATGGTGTGCACGGCGGTCGCGATGTTCGGGATGGCCGCCCTCGAGGTCGGCACCGGTACGGGCGTCATGTCGCTGTGGTTCGCCCTGCTGGGCCTGGGCCTCGCTCCGGTCATGGTCGGCGCGACCGAGGTCATCGTCGGCAACGCCCCGCTGCGGCACGCCGGTGTCGCCGGCGGCCTGCAGCAGGCCGCGATGCAGGTCGGCGGCAGCCTCGGTACCGCCGTGCTGGGCGCCGTCATGGCCTCCAGGGTCGGCAACGACCTGCCTGGCAACTGGACTTCGGCCCAGCTGCCGCCGCTGTCCCCGGAGCAGCTGGAGAAGGCGTCCGACGCGGTCTCGGTCGGCATGCCGCCGGTGGCGAAGGGCACCCCGCCGGAGTTCGCCGCCAAGATCACGGAGGTCACGCAGGACACCTTCGTTTCGGGCATGGGCGTCTCGTTCACCGTCGCCGGAATCGTCGCCGTCCTCGCGGCCCTGGTGGCGATGTTCACCAAGCGCGGCGAGAACGCGCAGGCGGGCGCGGGAGCCGGGCACATCTAGCCCGGCGGCGTCCCGCCCGGACGCTGTCAACGCAAAGGGGCCGAGCCACGTGGCTCGGCCCCTTCCGCGTGTTCACCCCCTATCAGGGTGGCCGGTGGCCAACTCACTTGGCCGGGCACGGAACCCGAGGCGAGTCTGCGGTGTAACTACAGCAGAACCGCACGACACGGGGAGTGATTCATATGCGCAAGACCTTCACCCTGACTGCCCTCGCCCTCATCGCGGCCGCCCTGGCCGTCGCGCTGCCCGCGGCGGTGTCGCCGGCTGCCGCCGCCCCGGCCGGAGCCTGCTCGGCCGGAGAGCTGTGCCTCTGGCCGAAGGGCGACTACCACGGCGCGCGTTACGCGTACGAGCTCGCAGACGTCGACATCGAAAGCTGCGTGCCCCTGCCGGGCGGGGCGAGCGCCGCCTCGCTGGCGAACCGCACGGGCCGCCCCGTGACCACGTACCAGAGCGCGGAGTGCGGCGAGACGGCCGAGTTCGACACCTATCCCGGCGGCGGCACGTGGGTGCCCCGATCCCCTTACCGGGTGCGGGCTTTCAAGATCCGAGAGAGGTGATGGAAACGCGCCGCGGGCGTGCCCGGAATCATCCGGACACGCCCGCGACAAGAGCTCGGCCGAGGCTCAGCCTGCGACGGTCACGCGTCGCCGCCGGCGGCGCCCGGGTCCGCGGCCGCCACGTCGAGCAGCTGGTACCGGTCGATGGCCTGCTTCAGCACCGAGCGGTCGATCTTGCCCTCCTTGGCGAGCTCGGTGAGCACCGCGAGGACGATCGACTGAGCGTCGATGTGGAAGAACCGGCGAGCCGCGCCACGGGTGTCGGCGAAGCCGAAGCCGTCGGCGCCCAGCGACTGGTAGGTGCCGGGGACCCAGCGCGAGATCTGGTCCGGGACGGCCCGCATCCAGTCGGAGACGGCCACCTTCGGGCCCTCGGTGCCCTGGAGCTTCCGCGTCACGTACGGGACGCGCTGCTCCTCCTCCGGGTGGAGCAGGTTGTGCTCCTCCACCTCGATGGCGTCGCGCCGCAGCTCGTTCCAGGAGGTCGCCGACCAGACATCGGCCTTGACGTTCCACTCCTCGGCGAGGATGCGTTGCGCCTCGATGGCCCACGGCACCGCCACGCCGGAGGCGAGGATCTGCGCCGGGATGGCGCCGCTCTCGCCGGGCTTGTAGCGGTAGAGGCCCTTGAGGATGCCGTCGGCGTCCACGTCGGCCGGCTCGGCCGGATGCTGGATCGGCTCGTTGTAGACAGTGAGGTAGTAGAAGACGTCCTCGCCGTGCGGGTGTTCGTCGGACGAGCCGTACATCCGCTGCAGACCGTCCTTGACGATGTGCGCGATCTCGTAGCCGAACGCCGGGTCGTAGGAGACGACGCCCGGGTTGGTCGAGGCCAGCAGCTGCGAGTGGCCGTCCGCGTGCTGCAGGCCCTCACCGGTCAGCGTGGTGCGGCCCGCGGTCGCGCCGAGCACGAAGCCGCGCGCCAGCTGGTCGGACATCTGCCAGAACTGGTCACCGGTGCGCTGGAACCCGAACATCGAGTAGAAGACGTACACCGGGATCAGCGGCTCGCCGTGCGTGGCGTACGCGGAGCCCGCCGCGATCAGCGAGGCGGTGCAGCCCGCCTCGGAGATGCCGTCGTGCAGCATCTGGCCGGTCGGCGACTCCTTGTAGGCCAGCAGGAGTTCGCGGTCCACCGACTCGTAGGTCTGCCCCAGCGGGTTGTAGATCTTCGCCGTCGGGAAGAGCGAGTCCATGCCGAAGGTGCGGTACTCGTCGGGCGCGATCGGCACGAACCGCTTGCCGATCTCCTTGTCCCGCATGAGGTCCTTCAGCAGCCGCACGAACGCCATCGTGGTGGCGATCTGCTGGTTGCCGGAGCCCTTCTTCAGCGCCGCGTAGGTCTTGTCCTCGGGGAGGTTCAGCGGCTTGGAGCGCACCACGCGGGTCGGCACGTAGCCGCCGAGGCCCTTGCGGCGGTCGTGCATGTACTGGATCTCGTCCGAGTCGCGGCCCGGGTGGTAGTACGGCGGTACGCCGGACTCCAGCTCCTTGTCCGCGATCGGCAGGTGCAGCCGGTCCCGGAAGCGCTTGAGGTCGTCGACCGTCAGCTTCTTCATCTGGTGGGTCGCGTTGCGGCCCTCGAAGTTCGGGCCGAGCGTCCAGCCCTTGACGGTCTGCGCGAGGATCACCGTCGGCTGGCCCTTGTGGGCCTTGGCCGCCGCGTAGGCCGCGTAGATCTTCTTGTGGTCGTGGCCACCGCGGCCCAGGTGCAGGATCTGGTCGTCGGTCATGCCCTCGACCATCTGGCGCAGCCGGTGGTCGTCGCCGAAGAAGTGGTCGCGGATGTACGCGCCGGTCTCGGTGGCGTACGTCTGGAACTGCCCGTCCGGGGTCGTGTTGAGCTTGTTGACCAGGACGCCGTCGCGGTCCTGCGCGAGCAGCGGGTCCCAGCTGCGGTCCCACACCAGCTTGATCACGTTCCAGCCGGCGCCGCGGAAGACCGACTCCAGCTCCTGGATGACCTTGCCGTTGCCGCGCACCGGGCCGTCGAGGCGCTGGAGGTTGCAGTTGACGACGAAGGTCAGGTTGTCCAGGCCCTCACGGGCGGCCAGGGTCAGCTGACCCAGGGACTCCGGCTCGTCCATCTCGCCGTCGCCGAGGAACGCCCACACATGGGACTTGGAGGTCTCGGCGATGCCGCGGGCCTCCATGTAGCGGTTCATCCGCGCCTGGAAGATCGCACCGAGCGGGCCGAGGCCCATGGAGACGGTCGGGAACTCCCAGAAGTCCGGCATCAGCCGCGGGTGCGGGTAGCTGGACAGGCCGTAGGGAGCCTTCGACTTCTCCTGGCGGAAGGCGTCGAGCTGCTTGTCGTTCAGGCGGTCCAGCAGGAAGGCGCGGGCGTAGATACCGGGGGAGGCGTGCCCCTGGAAGAAGATCTGGTCGCCGCCGTCCCCGCCGTCCTTGCCGCGGAAGAAGTGGTTGAAGCCCACGTCGTAGAGCGAGGCCGAGGAGGCGAAGGTGGCGATGTGGCCGCCGACACCGATACCCGGGCGCTGCGCGCGAGAGACCATCACGGCCGCGTTCCAGCGGGTCGCGTTGAGGACCTTGCGCTCGATCTCCTCGTTGCCGGGGAAGAACGGCTCGTCCTTGGTCGCGATGGTGTTGACGTAGTCCGTGCTGCGCATCTCGGGCACGGCCACGCGCTTCTCGCGGGCACGCTCGATCAGGCGGAGCATCAGGTAGCGGGCACGTTCACGGCCCCGCTCGTCGACTGCGGCGTCGAGCGAGTCGAGCCATTCCCGGGTCTCTTCAGGATCAAAGTCCGGGACCTGGCTGGGAAGGCCGCCAATGATGATCGGGTTGCGATCGGATCCGGAAGCCACGCTGTTCCTTCGTTGTTCGGGTCGCTCTGCACGCGGTCGAATGCAGAACTCTGCTGGTGTCGCGCCGCCTCCCATCGTGTACCTCGGGGGCGGATACGTCATCTCTACTGGGCGGTAACCACCACTCTGTGAGACGGGACGTCGTGTGGCCGTCGGCTGCAGTCGGCCAAATCGCAACCTTACGCCCACGCTCCCCGTGCCCGGTCCCGCGGGGCGTCCCCCGCCAGACCGCCCCGTACGGCCCCGCGGGGACCCGGTGGTCGCCGCCGAACGGCGCATCCGCGCCCCACGACCTCATAAACCGGGGCAGAATCATGTGGTGTGAATCACCTGGTGCCGCACCCCGGTGATGGGAGATGCGGCGACACGTCAACGTTTGGGCGGGATCGGAGGCCGGGTACTTGCGCGAACAGCCCGGCCCGTGTGGACTACGCCCAATACCTCGCGTACGCGAGGAAGTACACATCCTCAAGAAACATGACAGGAGGCAATCCGTGAGCGCGACCGCGGACCACGCGGAGGAGCGGACCAACCCTGCCGCCAGGTTGGGTTTCCAGCCCGGACAGGTGGTCCAGGAGATCGGCTACGACGAAGACGTCGAGCAGGAGCTCCGCGAGGGCATCGAGGCCGTCACCGGCCAGGAGCTCGTCGACGAGGACTACGACGACGTGGCCGACGCCGTTGTTCTGTGGTTCCGCGAGGACGACGGCGACCTGACGGACGCGCTGGTGGACGCCACCACGATGATCGACTCCGGATCCCCGGTGTGGCTGATGACGCCCAAGACCGGCCGTGACGGCTACGTCGAGCCGAGCGACATCGGCGAGGCCGCGCAGACTGCCGGCCTGGCGCAGACCAGCAGCGTCAACGCGGGCAGGGACTGGACCGGCAGCCGCCTGGTCACCCCCAAGGCAGCCCGCAGCGGCAAGCGGTAGACAGCCCCGCACGCCGTAGACACAACCCCCGACTTCCCCTCGCCCCCGACGGCTCCGGCCGCCGGGGGCGAGGTGCTTTCCGCGGGCGGGGCCCCGCTCCGCGTGCACCGCCCCCGCACCCGGGGTGGCGGCGGTGACAGACTGGGCCGCGAACCCCGCCGGGGGCCGGAGGGCGCCAGCCCGTCCGGCCGTCGGCTTCTTCTTGAGAGAGGGACAACGCTCATGGCGGTAGAGGTCGGCACCAAGGCTCCGGACATCGAGTTGAAGAACCAGCACGGCGAGACCGTGCGGCTCTCCGACTTCCGCGGAGAGAAGAACGTCGTCCTGCTCTTCTACCCGTTCGCCTTCACCGGCGTCTGCACCGGTGAGCTGTGCGCCCTGCGCGACGAGCTGCCGAAGTTCGTCAACGACGACGTGCAGCTGCTCGCCGTCTCCAACGACTCCCCGTTCACCCTCCGGGTCTTCGCCGAGCAGGAGGGCCTGGACTACCCGCTCCTGTCGGACTTCTGGCCGCACGGTGCGGCCTCGCGCACATACGGCGTCTTCGACGAGGAGAAGGGCTGCGCGGTCCGCGGCACCTTCATCATCGACAAGGAGGGCGTCGTCCGCTGGACTGTGGTCAACGGACTGCCGGACGCACGCGACCTGAACGAGTACGCGAAGGCGCTCGACTCCCTGTAGGCGACCCCCTGCGAGAGACCCGTCGGCGGCCGAATCGGCGGACGCCCGAATCGGCCGCCGAAAAACTGTCGTCTGGGGAACCGATCACTAGGATCGGTTCGTTGATCCGATGCCAGTGCACGACGGGGGCACGCAGTGCTCCTCGATCTCTATGGGAGGACTCGTGGGAGTCAGCCTCAGCAAGGGCGGCAACGTCTCGCTGACCAAGGAAGCCCCCAACCTGACCGCGGTGATCGTCGGTCTGGGCTGGGACGCCCGTACCACCACCGGCACCGACTTCGACCTCGACGCCAGCGCCCTGCTGACGAACGCCGAGGGCAAGGTCGGCAGCGACGGGAACTTCGTCTTCTTCAACAACCTCAAGAGCCCCGACGGCTCGGTCGAGCACACCGGGGACAACCTCACCGGTGAGGGCGAAGGGGACGACGAGCAGCTCAAGGTGAACCTGGCTGCCGTGCCGCAGGACGTCCAGAAGATCGTGTTCCCGGTCTCGATCTACGAGGCCGAGAGCCGCCAGCAGAGCTTCGGCCAGGTCCGCAACGCGTTCATCCGCGTGGTGAACCAGGCCGACAACAACGAGCTGGCGCGCTACGACCTGAGCGAGGACGCCTCGACCGAGACCGCCATGGTCTTCGGCGAGCTGTACCGCAACGGCGCGGAGTGGAAGTTCCGCGCCATCGGCCAGGGGTATGCCTCGGGCCTGCGGGGCATCGCGCAGGACTTCGGCGTCAACGTCTGACGGCGGAGCCATCCGGCCGGGCTCCGCGCCCGGTGCCGTACCCCGCTGTCGTGTCGGGTGCGGCGCCGGGCGCCGGAGCACCAAGGGGAGGAAGCGGGAACATGGGCGTCACGCTCGCCAAGGGGGGCAATGTCTCCCTGTCCAAGGCGGCGCCGAATCTCACGCAGGTGATGATCGGCCTCGGCTGGGACGCGCGCTCGACCACGGGTGCGCCTTTCGACCTCGACGCCAGTGCGCTGCTGTGCCAGTCGGGGCGCGTGCTCGGCGACGAGCACTTCGTCTTCTACAACAACCTCAAGAGCCCTGACGGCTCGGTCGAGCACACCGGGGACAACCTCACCGGTGAGGGCGAGGGCGACGACGAGTCGATCCTCGTCGACCTCTCCAAGGTGCCGGACCGGGTGGACACGATCGTCTTCCCGGTCTCCATCCACGAAGCGGACCTGCGCGGCCAGACCTTCGGCCAGGTCCGCAACGCCTTCATCCGGGTGGTGAACCAGGCGGACGGCCAGGAGCTGGCGCGCTACGACCTGAGCGAGGACGCGTCCGCCGAGACCGCGATGATCTTCGGTGAGGTCTATCGCCGCGGCGGTGAATGGAAGTTCCGTGCGGTGGGGCAGGGGTACGCGTCGGGTCTGCGCGGCATCGCTCTAGACTTCGGGGTCAACGTTTCGTAAAGCCGCGCACACGCGCGGCGCGGGGGACCCCGCTACACAGGATTGGGTAGCCAGTGCTTCTGAGAACCTTTGGCTGGTCGTTCGCCGTGACGGTGCTCGGCCTCGCCGCCGCCGCGTGGGGATGGGGGTGGGAGGCATTCGGGGTCGTTCTGATCCTTTCCATCCTCGAGATCTCCCTGTCCTTCGACAACGCCGTCGTCAACGCGGGCGTGCTGAAGAAGCTCAACGCGTTCTGGCAGAAGATCTTCCTCACCATCGGCATCCTCATCGCGGTCTTCGGGATGCGCCTGGTCTTCCCGGTCGTGATCGTCGCGATCAGCGCGAAGGTCGGCCCGATCGAGGCCGTGCAGCTGGCCATCGACGATCCGAACCGCTACGAGGACCTGGTCACCGACGCCCATCCGGCGATCGCCGCGTTCGGTGGCATGTTCCTTTTGATGATCTTCCTCGACTTCATCTTCGAGGAGCGGGACATCCAGTGGCTCCGCTGGATCGAGCGGCCGCTCGCCAAACTGGGCAAGGTCGACATGCTGTCGGTCTGCATCGCCCTGATCGCCCTGCTGACCGTGGCGATGACCTTCGCCACCAACGCCCATGTCAGCACCGGCCACGCGGACAAGTCCGCCACCGTCCTGCTCTCCGGCGTCGCGGGCCTGGTCACGTACCTCCTCGTCGGCGGGCTCTCCGGGCACTTCGAGAACAAGCTCGAGGAAGAGGAGGAGCGCGAGCACGAGGCCGAGGAGGAGGCCAGGAAGGCGGGCAAGCAGCCCACCATGGTCGGCCTCGCGGGCAAGGCGGCGTTCTTCATGTTCCTCTACCTCGAAGTCCTCGACGCCTCCTTCTCGTTCGACGGAGTCATCGGCGCCTTCGCCATCACCAACCACATCTTCTGGATGGCGCTGGGCCTGGGCATCGGCGCGATGTACGTCCGGTCCCTCACGGTCTACCTGGTCCGCCAGGGCACCCTGGACGACTACGTCTACCTGGAGCACGGCGCGCACTACGCGATCGGCGCGCTCGCCGTCCTGCTGCTGGTGACCATCGAGCACGAGGTCAACGAGATCATCACCGGCCTGATCGGCGTCCTGCTGATCGCCTGGTCGTTCTGGTCCTCGGTGCGCCGCAACCGCGCGCTCTCGAACGAGGGCGGCACCTCGGGGGAGAAGTCCGAAGTCGCCTCGGGCGTGTGACCACGGCGGGAATGAGGAACGCTTCTGATGCGGGGCGGCCGCGGGCACTGTGCCCGGTGGCCGCCCCGCGCCAGTCGTGGTCGACTGCGTCGACCCGGTGGCGATGAGTGCCGACGAGTGGGGGTAGAAGTGTCGTTCTGGAACAACTGGCGGTGGGGCGGCCACCAGGGCTTCGACAGCGGCAGCGCGGCGTCGAACGCCATAGAGCTGACCAAGCGCAGGCCGGTCGTCTCGCTCACCAAGCAGGGCGCGGCCACCGGCAATCTGCGCGTCAACCTGTCCTGGCGGATGCGGACTTCCGACATCGGCGGCAGAACCGGGCAGAGCGGGAACCTGTTCCGCCGGCCCCTGAAGATGTTCAAGCCCGAGGTGGTGCAGGCCCAGGGTCCCGCCGTGGTGAAGATCGACCTCGACCTGGCCTGCCTGTACGAGCTCCAGGACGGCACGAAGGGCGTCGTCCAGCCGCTCGGCAGCTTCTTCGGTGACGTCAATTCCCCGCCGTATGTGAAGCTCAGCGGCGATGACCGGTTCGGGGCGCCCTCCGGCGAGACGATCTACATCAACCTCGACCACCGGGACGAGATCAAGCGGCTGCTGGTCTTCGTCTACATCTACGACGGCACCCCCGCCTTCGACCGCACGCACGCCGTCGTCACGCTCTACCCCAGCAACGGGCCCAGGATCGAGATCGGGCTCGACGAGCGGGCGCCGCAGGCCCGTTCCTGCGCGGTGGTGCTGATCGAGAACAACAAGGGCGAGCTGACGGTCCGCCGCGAGGTGAAGTACGTCTACGGCTTCCAGGCGGAGCTGGACCGGCTCTACGGCTGGGGCATGCAGTGGGGCCGCGGCTACAAGCAGAAGGTGTGAGCCGGGGACCGGCCGCCGCCGGCTAGCGGTGGCGCTGGAACTGCGGTCCCTGCGGCGGCAGCGCGAACGCCGGTGCGGGGACCGGCTGTTGCGGGTAGCCGTACGCGGGCTGGGGCGGTACGCGCGGGGGC
>NZ_LIQY01000730.1 GCF_001418495.1 Streptomyces pathocidini
CTCTTGAGCCCTCCCGGGCCCCCGCCTACGGTCGACCACAGCAGCACACGGCCGTGTGCCCGAGTGGTTGAGGGAATCGCCTGCAAAGCGATTTACACCGGTTCGATTCCGGTCACGGCCTCCGAGGAGCCCCACCGCCCGGGCGACACCTGGCAGCCCCGAACAACATGGCAGCCCCGAACAGAAGGCATACGCCGTCGTGACCGATCCCGCCGGCTTCGCCGAAGAGCCGGGTCCGCTCGGCCACCGACTCCGCGTGGCCGGCACACCGCGGGGCAATGGCGGGGTCCAGGCCTCGGCGGTCGACGCCGGCGACGCACCGCGGCAGCCCTTCCCCGGCCGATGAACCGGCCCCGCCGGGCCTCAGGCGCAGACCTCAGACCGCAGGCCTCAGGCGCAGACCGCAGGCCTCAGCCCCGCTGCACCGCCACCGCCGCCTGGGGGCGGATCGGCAGGCGGTTGACCGGGCGGCCGGTGGCGGCTCGGACGGCCGCGGCGACCGCCGCCGGGGAGGTGACGACCGGCACCGCGCTGGCGGCCTTCGCGCCGAAGGGGGCCACCACGTCGCGCTCCTCGAGGAGTTCGACGATGCGGACGTCGGGGGCGTCCAGGGCGGTCGGGAGGGAGTAGCCGGTCAGGTCCGGGTGGCGGACGACGCCCTGGGCCGTGCGGAGGTTCTCGGTGAGCGCCGCACCCACGCCCTGGGTGACGCCCGCCTCGATACGGGCCGCCAGCTGGCGCGGGTTGAGCACCCGGCCCACGTCCTGGGCTACGGCCATCTCCACGACCCGTACCGAGCCCAGCTCGATGTCCACGTCGACCACGGCCCGGATCGCGCAAAAGGCCAGGCCCACGAACGCGTCGCCCTGGCCCGTCTCGTCCAGCGGCTCCGTCGGGTGCGGGCGGCACTGCGCGGTGGCCCACAGCTCCTTGCCGTCCAGCGTCTCGGCGACGGTCGTGCTGAGCACCCCGTCGTACGAGGTGATCTTGCCGTCGGCGATCGTCAGCAGCTCGGTGGACATGCCGAACTTGTGGGCCAGCGGCTGGAGGAGCTGGGTGCGGACCATCTTCGCGGCCCGCTCCACCGCGCCGCCCGACACCCATGTGTGGCGGCCGTGGCAGGCGGGCCCGGCCGGGGGCTGGTCGGTGTCGACGGGGGCGACGTGGACCTCCTCGACGCCCAGCACCTCCTGCACGATCTGCCGGGCGAGCGTGGCGAAGCCCTGGCCGGTCTCGACGGCGGCGCAGATCACCGTCGCCTCCCCGCCGTTGACCTTCACGGTCGCGGTGGCGACCTCGTCGGCGCCCTCCGCGCCGAGCATGTGCACCATGCCCAGCGCGTAGCCGACGCCGCGCCGGACCGCGCCCGGCTCGCCCGCGCCCTCCGGCCCGCCGGGCAGCAGCCAGTCCTCCTGGGGCGCGTCCTTGGGCAGCGCGGGCAGGTCGAAGTCCCGTACCGCGCGCAGGAGTTCGGCGACGGGCGCCGGGCAGGTCACCGTCTGCCCGGTGGGCAGCAGGTCCCCGGTGGCCATCACGTTGCGCAGCCGCAGCTCGACCGGGTCGACGCCCAGCTTCGCCGCGAGCTTGTCCATCTGCCCCTCGTACGCGGCGCACACCTGCATCGCACCCTCGCCGCGGACGTGCCCGGACGGCGGGTTGTTGGTGCGCACCGCCCAGCCCTCGACGAAGGCGTGCGGTACGACGTACGGGCCCGCGGCGAAGGCCACCGCGGCGGCGAGCGATTCGGCGGAGGAGTCCGCGTACGCGCCCGCGTCCATCAGGATCTGCGCCTCGACCTTGAGGAGGCGGCCCTCGGCGTCCGCGTGGTGACGGTAGCGCAGCAGGGTGGGGTGGCGGTGGGCGTGGCCGAGGAAGGACTCCTCGCGGGTCGCCGCGAGCTTGACCGGGCAGCCGGTCTTCAACGCCAGCAGCCCCAGCGGGAGTTGCATGCCGGCGTCCTCGCGGTCGCCCGTCGCGCCGGGCACGCCGGTGACGACGACCTTGACGCGCTCGGGCTCCAGGCCGAAGCAGGCGGCGGCCAGGTCGCGGTCGGTGTGCGGGTCGGTGGAGGCGGTGTAGATCTCGACGCCGCCGTCGGGGCGCGGCACGGCGAGCCCGGCCTCGGCACCGATGGGGGCGGGGTCCTGGCGCCCGATCCTGTAGAGCCCCTCGACGACGACCTCGCCCGTGACGTCCGGGTCGCCGTAGCGCAGGGGGATGTGGCGTACGAGGTTCCCTTCGGGGTGCAACGGCTCGGCGGCGAAGGCCTTTTCGGGGTCGGTGACCGGCTCCAGGACCTCGTACTCGACGGCGATGGCCGCGGCGGCCAGGCGGGCGGTGTCGGGGTGGTCGGCGGCG
>NZ_LIQY01000731.1 GCF_001418495.1 Streptomyces pathocidini
GGCTAGCGTGTGGTGTTGAAGACCTCGTCGCGGGTGGTGGCCAGCGCGCTCTCCAGCGCCCCGCACAGCACGGGCCGGCCCTGTACGGCGCCGGCGACGAGCCGGGGGCGCGGCACGGCCAGGTCGGCCAGCTCGGCCTGGACGAGGGCGCGCAAGGGTTCCCCGCCGGCGGCGAGCACACCGCCGGAGAGGACGAGGAGTTCGGGGTCGAGCACGGCGACGAGCGAGGCGAGCCCGACGGCGAGCCGGGTCGCGTAACGCCGCAGGAGCTCCTCCAGGGCGCTGTCGGGGGTTCGGTCGGGCCCGGACCCCGCCGCGGCCTCCGCGGCCCGCGAGAGGAGGCTCTGCGCGGTTTCCTGGGGTGTGCCGTCCGGGACGGCCAGGCCCAACTCCCTTGCCAGGACGGCGACGGCCTCGGGACCGGCCAGTTCCTGGAAGCCGCCCGCGTTGGCCCGGGCGACCTGCCGTACGAGCGGGGTGCCGGGCACCGGCAGGAAGCCGACCTCGCCCGCGCCGCCGGTCCAACCCCGGTGCAGGCGCCCGCCGATGACGATCGCGGCGCCGATGCCCTCCTCGTTCCACAGCAGTGCGAAGTCGTCGTGGCCGCGGGCTGCGCCGAGCCGCTGCTCGGCGACCGCGGCCAGGTTCACGTCGTTGTCGTACTCCAGCGGCATCGGCAGGGCCGCGGCCAGCTCGTCGAGCAGGGCGGGGGAGTGCCAGCCGGGCAGGTGGCTGGCGTAGCGGAGCCGGCCGGTGCCGGGGTCGAAGGCGCCGGGGGTGCCGATGACGACCCGGTGCAGGGCCTCGCGGCCGAGACCGGCGGCCCCGGCGGCGCCGTCGACCGCGTCCACCACGTGCCGTACGGCGCTCCCGGCCTGCCGGCCCTCGGTGCGCAGCTCGTACGAGCCGACGGTGCGGCCGGTGATGTCGGCGACCGCGGCGCGGACGTGGCCGGGGGTGACGTCCAGGGCCGCGACGTGGGCGGCGGCCGGATTCACCGCGTACAGCTGGGCGTTGGGTCCTGGCCGGCCCTCGCTGGTGCCGGTGGCGACGACGAGCCCGGCGGCCTCCAGGCGGGCCAGGAGCTGCGAGGCGGTCGGCTTGGAGAGGCCGGTGAGCTTGCCGATACGGGTGCGGGAGAGCGGGCCGTGCTCCAGGAGCAGGTCCAGCGCCGTGCGGTCGTTCATCGCGCGCAGTACGCGCGGGGTTCCCGGCGTCGCGGCCATGAGCGGTCACCTCCCGCGAATTGTTAGGAAACTTTCCTATTGCTGGGAGGCGACGTTAGGCGGCGGTGGGAACGGGGTCAATGGGCACCGTCGGCACCCTGCCCAAAGCGTTATCTCGCACCCCGCGCGGGAACACGATGGCCCCCGCCCCGCGGTCACGGGAAGGGGGCCATCAGGGGCCGTGCGGACGGGGCCGCTACTTCGAGAGGTTCGGACCGCTCGACGGGGGCGGGGTCAGCGGCGACGCGGCGGTCGACTGCGGCGAGGTCGGGTTGGCC
>NZ_LIQY01000732.1 GCF_001418495.1 Streptomyces pathocidini
GTGGACGGGGTGGCCGGGGCCGCCGAGGAGGCCGGCAGCGTCAGCGCGGAGTAGCGGTGCATCGCGTGCGGCGGCTGGAGGACCGGGGCGGGGGGTGCTGGGACGCCCAGCAGGTTGGTGCGGTGTCCCGAACCCGTCGCCGCCAGCAGCGCGTTCTCGGATCCGGTCAACGATGCCGCGGCGCTCGCGGATGGCGCTCCGGTCGCCCGGCCGGTGCTCTCCGGGCGGGATGCCGCGCCGGTGTCCTCGCCGCGGGCCAGGGTCCCGTCGACCGCCGCCTCCAGCGGCAGCGCGCCGCCCAGGGCGAGCGCGGCCATCGACACCGCGCCCGCCGCGGCGAACGCGAACCGCCGCCCGCGGGAGGAGGAGCGCTCGACGTCATGGATGCGGAAGCCGCCCTGCTTCGACGGGCCGTAGCCGTCGACCGGCGCGTAGGCGAAGCCGCCGCCCCCGTGCCGTACGTCGAGGACCGGGCCGGAGCCGAAGGGCGGGCCGCCCTCCCCGTCTCCGCTGCCGCCCTCGCCGCCGCCCCCGGGCAGGCCCTGGAGTCTGGCCAGGAAGCCCTCGGTGGGAGGTGGTGGGGCGGCCTCGGCGAAGACGCTCTTCAGCCGGCGCTGCGCGTCGGCCTCCGCCTTGCACTTCCAGCAGGTCGCCAGGTGTGCGAGCACCCGCTCGCGGGCGTCGTGCGCCAACTCGCCGTCGACCAGCGCGGCGAGTCGGTCGCCGAGGTGCTGTTCGACGGGGCTGAGGCCCCCTGATCCGCTCACGCCGTCCCGCCCTCCGCCGCGAGGCCCGGGAACACAGGGGCCAGCGCGCGCTGCTGCTCGGCACGGGCTTCGGGCGAGCGGTGCTGGAGCGCCTTGCGCAGATGCGAGCGGCCGCGGTGGATCCGGCTGCGGACCGTGCCGAGTTTGACGCCCAGCGTCGCGGCGATCTCCTCGTACGACAGACCCTCGATGTCGCAGAGGACCACGGCCGCGCGGAACTCGGGCGCCAGGGTGTCCAGCGCCTGCTGCACATCGGCGTCGAAGTGGGCGTCGTGGATCTCCTGCTGGGGGCTCGGCTCGCGGCTGGCGAGCCGCTCCGCGGCATCGTCACCGAGCGAGTCGAAGCGGATGCGCTGCCGACGGCGGACCATGTCCAGGAAGAGGTTGGTCGTGATCCGGTGCAGCCAGCCCTCGAACGTGCCCGGCGTGTACGTGGACAGCGAGCGGAAGACCCGGACGAAGACCTCCTGGGTCAGGTCCTCGGCGTCGTGCTGGTTGCCGGTCAGGCGGTAGGCGAGGCGGTAGACCCGTGCGCTGTGCGTGCTGACGATCTCCTCCCAGGTGGGAGGGGTCCACGCCGGAACGGCCGCCTCTTCACCGAAGGACGCGGTGGAGAAGCTCGCGGTCGTCGGTGCGGAGTCGGTGGTGGCGCCGGAACGGTCAGCGGTGTCGGTCACGGATTTCGGCTCGCCGGCCGACCTGCGGAAGCGCCTGAGCACTCGCCGGTCACCCGTCGTAGCCGCACCTCCCCTGTCGGCTCTGGTGTCCAGTAGGGCCCCTACCATATCCACCTCGCCCGTTAGCTCCAGATAAGGATCTTTGACCCTCTTTTTATCCACCGCTCCCCCGCCCTCTTCTCCCGTCCCCACCCCCTGTAACGCACGGTCCCATCAGCGGGTTCCCGGGCCAACGGATACAGTCACGGTTGCGTCAACCACGGGGACAGGAGAGGGCCATTACCGCCAAC
>NZ_LIQY01000733.1 GCF_001418495.1 Streptomyces pathocidini
GGCGGTGATGGTGGGGGATTCCGGCGGGGGCGGCGGCAGCTGCTTCTTCCGGCGGCTGCCGACCACGAGCCCGGTGATCGCGCCGAACGCGACCACGGCGATCACTACAGCAAGGATGACGAATTCCATAACGGACCCAGTATCGGCCACCGGGCGGGAATGGCGAGCCTGTCAGGACCGGCGTTCCGCGGGAGTTCCGGGACCGGGGTTATCCACAGGCCGGCACGCTTCGCTGACGGGGCACTTACACTGATTCGGGTTGCGCGACGCGCGTAGAGCGAGCGCGACCCGTTCCGCTCCCGTCCCCACGAATCACCGCGAATCCGCTCGTACGTCCCCCACCTGCCACGGAGCCGCTTCCTTCATGGGCAACTCGTCCTCCTCCGCGCCCCCCACCCCCGACACCTCGGCCTCCGGCGCCGCGAGCGCCGTGGAGACCCGCGGCATCGAGCCCGTACCGGACCACGAGCGCGGCGGCCGGGTCCGCGAGCTGCTGCCGACGTGGGTCGCCGCGAACATCAGTGTGCTGCTGCTCACCATGGGCGCGGGCCTGGTGGTGTTCAACGAGCTGAACCTCTGGCAGATCCTGCTGGTCGGCCTCTGCTCCTCGGTCGTCTCGTACGGCATGGTCGGCGCGGTGTCGGTCTCCGGGAAGTGGGGCGGGGCCCCGGGCCTGATGCTGTCCCGGGCGACCTTCGGGGTGCGCGGCAACTACTTCCCGGGCGCGATCCTGTGGGTCGCCCGGTTCGGCTGGGAGACGATCAACGCGGTCACCGGCGCGTACGCGATCCTGACCGTGCTCGACCTGCTCTTCGGGGTGCGGAGCAACTCGGCTCTGATCGCCGTGACCCTTCTCGCGTTCGTCGCCTGCACGTTCCTGGTGAGCGGCATGGGGCGCAAGGTGCTGGCGGTGTGCAACACCTGGTCGACGTACCTCTTCGGCGCCTTCAGCGTCCTCGTGCTCGGCTATCTGATCACCCATGTCGACTGGGACGCGGTCTTCTCCCGCCCGGCGGGCAGCACGTCCCTGCTCATCGCGGGCATCGGGATGATCGCGGCGGGCGGGATCAGCTGGGTCCCCTCGGGCCCGGACTTCACGCGCTATCTGCCGCACCGCGCCTCGGGCCGGAAGATCGTCGGCACGACGGTCTCGGGCGCGGCCGTGGTGGTGGTGCCGATGGTGGCGATGGGCGCCGTGATGGCGGTCGTCACCCCGGGTCTCGCCTCGGCGGGCGACCCGGTCTCCTTCCTAGGGGACGTGCTGCCGACCTGGCTGGCGGTGCCGTATCTGATCACCGCGCTGGCCGGGATGCTGCTGATCAACAGTCTGTCGATGTACTCGGCCGGGTTCACCGCGCAGACCATGGGCGTCAAGCTGCCGCGGGCGCTCGCGGTGAGCGTCAACGCCGTGATCAGCCTGGTCGGCGGCGCGTTCCTGATGCTGGTGGCCAAGAGCTTCCTCGGCTCCTTCATCACCTTCCTGACCCTGCTCGCTGTCTCCTTCTCCGCCTGGATCGGGGTGTACGCGGTGGACATGGCCCGCCGTCGCCGCCGGACGGTGCGGTACGACGCGGACGGGCTGATGGACACCGGCCGCACGAGCCGCTACTGGTACGTGGGCGGCTTCTGCTGGCAGGCCATGGCGGCCTGGGGCACGGCGCTGGTCGCGGGCGCGTGCTTCACGAAGGTGGAGTGGTTCACCGGCCCGCTGGCCGCGACCTGGATCGGGCGCAACGGCCTGGGCTGGGCCGCGACGATCGTCCTCGCCGCCGCGCTCTTCGCGCTGCTGCCGGCGCCGCGCGAGAACGCCCCGAAGACGGAGGCCGAGGAGCCGATACGGGAGCCGGCGCGCGCCGACTGAGCGCCGCCGCGGCTCCGTTCGGCCGCACCGGCTCCACCACCACCCTGGAAATCTGACGGCACGCCAATTACCGTCCCCCTCGCCCGGAGCGGCACACCGCCGCACCCGCCCCACGGCGAAGGGGGACGCCAGCCATGCCCGTCACGGTCGTCCGGTTCAACCTCGTCGATCCCGACGCCACACCCGAGTCCCGCTCCCAGCGCTACCGCGCGGCCGTCGAGATGGCGGCCCACGCGGACGAACTCGGCGTCACCACCGTCCAGACCGAGGAGCACCACGGCGCCGAGAACGGCTGGCTGCCCTCGCCCCTGGTCTTCGCCGCCGCCGTCGCCGGCGCCACCCGCACCGTCTCCGTCACCGTCTCCGCGCTGATCACCCCGCTCTACGATCCGCTGCGCCTGGCCGAGGAGTTGGCGGTGCTGGACCTGGCCAGCGGAGGCCGCGTGGTGACCGTGGCGGGCATCGGCTACCGGCCCGAGGAGTACGCGATGCTGGGCCGCGACTGGCACCGGCGCGGCCGCCTCCAGGACGAGGCGCTGGAGACGCTGCTGAAGGCGTGGACCGGGGAGCCCTTCGCGTACCGGGGCCGCACCGTCCGCGTCACCCCGCGCCCGTACACCCGGCCCCACCCCCTGCTGCT
>NZ_LIQY01000734.1 GCF_001418495.1 Streptomyces pathocidini
AGCCGTAGAGGCTGCGCGCGAGCGTCCCCCTGTCCTCCACGACCGGGGACTTCACCAGGCGCGCTACGGTCGAGTTCCGGCCGTCGGCACCGACGACCACCCGCGCGCGCAGCCTCTACGGCTACTGGTCGGGTGTTGCGGAACGGGGGGTGCGCGTGGTGTTCCGCGGCAGGCGCGGCATCTCCCTGTGGCCGACGAACGACGCTCTCACCGTGGTGTCCCTGGTCTTCCCGCCCGAAGAGGCCCCCGGCCCGGGGCGTTCGGCGCAGGCCGGCTTCTACGCGTCGTCGCTGCGGGAGGTGCCAGAGGTCGAACAGGCCCTGGCGGGCGCGGAGTTGGTGTCCACGCCCCGGGCCGCGGCCGTACGGAATGCCCGCAGGCGTGCCCACGGCCCGGGGTGGGTCCTGGCCGGGGACGCCGGCCACCACAAGGACCCCGTCTCGGCGCAGGGGATCTCCGACGCCTTCGCCGACGCCGCCGTGCTCGCCGACGCCCTCCACGCCGGACTCTCGGGCTCTGCCGGGCTCGACGAGGCGCTGGCGGGATACACCGCGACCCGCGACGCGCAGCGGCTAGAGGCCTTCGCCTACACCTGCGAGCAGGCCGAACTGCGCCCCTTCGGCGCCGACTTCCTCAACGACCTGGCCCGGACGGCCGCCGACGAGCAGGCCGCCCAGGCGTTCCTGAACACTTTCGTCGGCTGCGACGCGCCGTCGGACGCGGGCTGGCTCGGCGACTCCCACTAGGGGCCACGGACACTCCACTGGGGCCAACTCCACCAGGGCCAACGGACACTCCACTTCGCCGCTCGGGGCGCGGGTCAGCGGCTCGGGGACGCGGGTCAGCTGCTCCGGAGTGTGGGTCAGCGGCTCGGGGCGCGGGGTCAGTGCGCCAGGCCCGGGGGTAGCCCCAGGAACAGGCCGCCGCTGACCTCGATGAGCTGTCCGGTGATCCACCGCGCGTCATCCGACGCGAGGAACGCCACCACGTCGGCGACGTCGGCGGGGGTGCCGATCCGGCCGAGCGCGGTCATGTCGATGATGACCTGCCTGGTCTCCGGCTGCTCCCGCCGTTCCGCCGCCGTCAGGTCGGTGTCCACGGCGCCGGGGGCCACCGTGTTCACGGTGATGCCGCGCTCGCCCAGCAGATGCGCCAGCGTCCGGTTCATCGCCACCACCGCGGCCTTGGCCATCGTGTAGGCCACGTCCGCGACCGCGACCCGGACCGCCGCCGAGGAGACCGACACCACCCTGCCGCCGTCGGCGAGCAGCGGCAGCGCG
>NZ_LIQY01000735.1 GCF_001418495.1 Streptomyces pathocidini
CCCCGACACCGCGCCGCCGCCCCCCGCCCGGAGCGCCCGGCGACCCGTACGCGCCTCCTCGTCACCCTCATCCTCGGCGGGCTCACCGCACTCGCCCCGCTGTCGATGGACATGTACCTCCCGGCCCTCCCCGAGGTCACCGGCTCCCTGCACAGCCCCGCCGCGACCGTCCAGCTGACCCTCACCGGCTGCCTCGCGGGCATGGCCCTCGGCCAGCTGATCGTCGGCCCGATGAGCGACCGGTGGGGCCGCAAGCGGCCGCTGCTCGCCGGCATGGCGATCTACGTGCTGGCGACCGCGGCGTGCGCCTTCGCGCCCACCGTCGAACTCCTCATCGCCTTCCGGCTCGTGCAGGGCCTGGCCGGGGCGTCGGGGATCGTGATCGCCCGCGCCGTCGTCCGCGACCTGTACGAGGGCGTGGCGATGGCCCGGTTCTTCTCCACCCTGATGCTGGTCTCCGGCGTCGCCCCGATCGTCGCCCCGCTCATCGGCGGGCAGGTGCTGCGCGTCACCGACTGGCGCGGAGTCTTCTACGTGCTGACGGGCATCGGCGTGGTGCTGACCCTGATCGTCGCCCGTTGGCTGCGCGAGACGCTGCCGCCTGAGAAGCGGCACGGCGGCGGGCTCGGTGCGGCGCTGCGCACGATGCGGGGGCTGCTGGGCGAGCGGGTCTTCGCCGGGTACATGCTCACCGGCGGGCTGGCGTTCGCCGCGCTCTTCGCGTACATCTCGGCCTCGCCGTTCGTCGTCCAGGAGATCTACGGCGCCTCGCCGCAGACGTACAGCCTGCTGTTCGGCCTCAACTCGATCGGGCTGATCGTCGCCGGGCAGGTCAACGGCAGGATCCTCATGGGGCGGGTCAGTCTGGACAAGGTGCTGGGCTTCGGTCTGGTGGTGATCGTGCTGGCGGCGATCGCGCTGCTGCTGATGTCCGCCGGGGTGTTCGGGGAGGTCGGCCTCGTGCCGATCGCCACGGGCCTGTTCTTCCTCATGTCCGCGATGGGGCTCGCGCTGCCGAACACCAACGCGCTCGCGCTGATGCGGACCCCGCACGCCGCGGGTTCGGCCTCCGCACTGATCGGCACGTCCTCGTTCCTCGTCGGCGCGATCGCCTCACCGCTGGTGGGCGTCGCGGGCGAGGACACGGCGGTGCCGATGGCGCTGGTCCAGGTCTGCTGCGGGGCCGCGGCGCTGGCCTGCTTCCTGGGGCTGTGCCGTCCTTGGCGGGCGGTCTGAGTCTGTGGTGCGGGGGGCCGGGGCCTCC
>NZ_LIQY01000736.1 GCF_001418495.1 Streptomyces pathocidini
CCCTCAGACCGGGACGCCTGGCGCCGGTCCTCGACCTCCGCGGCGCCCCGCCCCGGCCCGCCGCCGAGCTGCGCTACCCCGCGGGCGACGTGCTCATCGTCTCGGGGCTGCCCGGCAGCGGCAAGTCCTCGCTGATCAGGAAGACCGTGGCCCGGCCGGCCCGCGGCGGCCCGGCCGTTCGCCGCATCGATTCGCAGGACGCCCGCGACCGCGTGGCCCGCCTCCTGCCCGCCGGGCTCCCGTACGCGCTCTACCGGCCGCTGGTCCGGCTCCGTCACTACGCCGGGCTGCGCCGGGCCCTGCGCTCGGGCGCCGGCGTGGTGGTGCACGACTGCGGGACGCTCGCGTGGGTGCGCCGGTGGGTGGTCCGCGACGCCCGGCGGCGCGGCCGGTCGGTGCACCTGGCCCTGCTGGACGTGGAGCCCCAAGTCGCCCTGGAGGGACAGGCGTTGCGCGGCCGGGGCGTCTCCTCGTACGCCTTCGCCCGGCACCGGCGGGCGGTCGGGCGGCTGGTCGCGGACGCGGAGGACGGACGGCTGCCGGACGGTTTCGCCTCGGCCGTGCTGCTCGACCGCGAGGCCGCGAGCGCGCTGAACGGCATCGGGTTCGAGTAGCCGGGCGCGAGGGGAGGCCGCCGTCGCTCTCGGCGGCCCCCGCCGTCCGGCCGCCCCCGCCCTCCGCGTACGAGATCCGGCGTACGGGATCTGTGTGCGAGATCAGTGTGCGGGGCTGGCGTACGCGAGGAGGCCGGGGCTACTCCGTGAGGTCCGGCTCCTGGTCCAACTCCGGCTCGGCGTCCCGGTGGGCGACGAGGCCCGTGCCCTGCCCGGCCCCGCCGCGCTCGGCGCGGGCGATCGTCGGCAGCTTGGGGAGCCCTTCCAGGCTCGGCGGCGGGAACTCGCCCCCCGCCAGCATGCTGCCGTAGAAGTTGGAGACCCCGCTGAACATGTCCTGCAGGGCGTCCGAGACGGACTGGTCGTTCTCGCCCTCGGCCCGCTTCTTCACCGCCTCGACCACGGCGTCGGTCTTGTCGTTCAGGTCCTGCACGGCCTTGGCCCGCAGTTCCTCGACGGCCCCGGCGGGCAGGGAGCGGTCACCGGCCGGGAGGACGGCCCCCGTCGCGGGGGTGTGCGCCGCCGCGCGCTTGACCGAGGAGAGCGAGCGCTTGACCGCCGCGGCGTACCGCTCGGCCTCCGAAGGCGGCAACTTGCCGTCCGCCATGAGGACGGCCTTGGCGAAGGCGTGCACGGAGGTGGTGACACCACCGAGGTCGCGGAGCAGCCGGGTCTGGCGCTTCAGGCCGTCGGCGCCAGGCACCGCTGGGGGCACCGCCGGGGGCGCGGC
>NZ_LIQY01000737.1 GCF_001418495.1 Streptomyces pathocidini
TTGGGGCGGCCCGTGGTGCCCGAGGTGAAGATGATGTACGCCGGGTCGGTGACGGCCTTTTCCCGGCGGCGGCGCACTCGCGGAGCGGGGCGCCGATCGACTGCTATTCCACCCCAACGGAAACACGCCGTACCGACGTTGTGCGGAATTCCCTCCCGCGGCTTCTCGGCCGCCCGGATGTGCAGCGCCGCCTCGGTGGTCTCCGCGATCGCGAGCAGTCGTTCGTCGGGGGTATCCGGGCTGACGGGAACGAACGTGAGGTCGAGTGAGGAACAGGCCAGGAACAGGGCGATCGAGGCCGCCGTGGTGTCCGATTCCAGAATGACCCGGTCACCGATGTCGAGGCCGAGTCCATGGATTTCCTCGGCGAAGGAACGGGTCTGGTCGGACAGTTCGCGATACGAGGTGACGGTGGTTTCTCCCGCCCCCGCGGATTCCACGACAGCCGGGCGATCGGGGCTTTTCCGCGCCGCCGCCAGCAGGAACTCATGCAGGAACTCGCCCGAATGCGGGCCGAGTCCGGGCAGTTGTCCGGGCGGCTGTACGGGCAGTTGTCCGGGCAGTTCAGGGAGCGCGTCCATGGTCGTCCTCGACTCGCGTAGGGCCCGCGTCCCGGACGCGGGAAGGGCTGGCCAAGACCTGTCGGGCTGTGGCAGCATCCACTACCGGCAAGTGAAATCGCAATTCCGCATCACGAAAAACTAGGGAGATGGTGTGAGCTCTGGCGTGCGCCTGGCGCTGGGCCAGCTCTCGGTCTGGCACGACATCCGCGACCTCCCCCGGCACCGTTGGCACGAGCCCAACAACGCCGCCCTGTGGCCCCTCCCCGAGGGGGCCGACGCGGACCACGTGCGGCGGGCGCTGCGTACGGTCGTCGCCCGGCACCCCTCGCTGCGCCTGCGGTACGACCTCACAGACGCCGCGACCCGAGCGCCCCGCCAGCTCCCACCCGACCCGGACTGGAACGACGCCCTCCCGGCCGTCGAGCTGGACACGGCCCAACCGGCCCGCGCGGAAGCCCAGTCGGCCGACCTGGCCACCCAGCCCTTCGACCTGACCCGCGAACACGGCTGGCGCGCCCGGCTGCTGACCCGGCGCGGGAGACCCACCCACCTGGCGTTCGCCAAGCACCACATCGCCGCCGACGCCTGGGCGCAGGAACTCCTGCGCGCCGAGTTCATCCAGGCCCTCACCGCGGCCGGAGACCGGGCAGGATCCGCGGCCCGAACCCAGGCAGGA
>NZ_LIQY01000738.1 GCF_001418495.1 Streptomyces pathocidini
CGGGGTCGGCGGCGAGGTCGATCGTGCAGAGGATCCCGGCGTAGTACTGCTCGCCCCGGGCGGCGAGCAGTCGGGCGGCGCGGGCGGTCGCGGGCCAGGAGGGGCGGCCGGCGTGGTCGGTGCGGCGGCGGTTGAGGCGGTCCGTACCCCCGTCCAGGCTCAGGCCGACGCGGATGCGGGCGGCGGCGAGGCGGTCCAGGACGCCGGCGGTGAGGAGGGTCCCGTTCGTCTGCACGGACGCGGTCACCTCGCAGCCCTCGGGCACGGCTGCCCGTACGGCGTCGGCGTACGCGATGACGGCCTCCGGGCCTGCCATCAGCGGCTCACCGCCGTGCAGTTCGACGCGGATGCGGCGGAGGCGGTGGGCGGAGGCGTGCTCGCCGATGCGCGCGGCGGTCCGGCGGACGGTCGCGTCCGGGACGCGGGCGGGCCGGCGGCGCCAGCTGTCGTCGGCGCCTTGGTAGATGTAGCAGTAGGTGCAGGCGAGGTTGCACCGGCTGTGCGTCTTGAGCACGAACTGCCGGAAGGGGACGGGGGCGATGCCGCGGCGCCGCAGGGCGGCGACGTCGAGGCGCTGGTGGGGCCAGAGGGGCTCGCCGTCCGCGGCCTCCGGCCTCGTCGGCCGGGGCGGTTCGCCGCCGACCGCGTCGGGTCCGGACCTGCCCGCCGCGGCCGGACCGGACCTGTCCGCCGCGGCCGGACCGGGCCTGCCCGTCGCCGCCGGACCTGGTCTGGGAGGGGCCGCGCCGCCCGCGCTCCGCCTTGTGGGCCAGGGCAGTTCGCGGCCCGGCGCCTCCACCGGTCGCGAAGCGGCGCCGACCGCGGCCTGCGGCTCCGTAGTGCCGCCGTCCCCCTCCGCCGCCGTCATGGGGCGTCCTCGTAGTACGCGACGACGGGCTCGGCCTCGCCGCTGCCCGCGACCCGGTCGCGCAGCTCCGCGAGGACGGCCGCCAGGACGGGGTGGTCGGAGCCCAACCCGGTGCTGAGGGAGGGGAATTCGGGAAGCGGTGTGCCGCGACCGTCGGGAGGCGGCGTCACGCGTCGCCCGCCTGGACGGCGTCGATGCGGGCCTGGATGGCCTCCGCCAGGGCCTGGGTGCTCCCCCGGGCGTCCTCGGCCGGGCCGGGGTCTGCGGGCCCGGCGGGGTCAGGGTCGCCGGGCCCGGCAGCTTCGGCGGCGTCGGCTGCCCGTGTCGCTTCGGCGGCCCCGGCACCGTCCCCGGCCCCGGCATCGGCCCGGGCCTGGGGGCTCCGCCGGGCGACCTCGGCGGGGTCGGGG
>NZ_LIQY01000739.1 GCF_001418495.1 Streptomyces pathocidini
CCTCCGGTATGTGCGGGAGGGCAGCCTCCCGGGTCCCGGGATTCTGCGTGTGGTGCATCGGATCTCCACTACGGGACGCCCGGCGCCAGGGGGCACCGGCCTGGTAGTGACCGCGGTGGTGCGGTACTTCCCCGCGCGTGTCGGGAAACGATCGGAAGTGGTCGCTGTCACGGTCGACTGCCGCGTAAACCGTAATGTGACTTTACCGGGAAGTAAAGTGCCGAACATGATCGTTCGCCCGAGTGACGAAGAGATGCTCGACGCGGCTTGCACGGTATTCGCCGAGGCCGGGTTCCATGCGGCCACGATGGAGGAGATCGCGACCCGCGCGAGAACCACCAAGCCGACGCTGTACGCGCATTTCGGCGCCAAGGAAGATCTCTACCGGAAATGCGCCGAGTGGGCCGCCGACGCCCTCGGCACCCGGCTTCTGCGGGTCTACGCGGAGGCCGCGGAGCTTTCCCTGGAAGAGCAGGTCCGCGCCTCGACGGACACGTTCTTCGCGTACGCGGCGGCGAATCCGGCGAAGTTCCTCCTGCTGTTCGGCGCCGACCCCATCGGGGCTGTCACAGCCGCCAGGCAGCGGCTCACCGGGGCGACGGCCGAGGAGATCGCAGCGCGTATCCGGGACTTCACCGAGCGAAAGGGCCAGGGCCGCTGGGGCGTGAGCGCCGAGTTGTGCGCCGCGCTCATCGTGGGCGCGAGCGTCGAAGGGGCGCGGCACGCGCTTTTCCGCGAGGAACTGGACCCGGCGGCCGCCGGCGCATTCGCGACCTCGTTCATGACGGCCGCACTCCGCCATCTCGATCCGCGGATCGCCGCGGAAATCGACGGAACCACCGGGCCGGATTCCGGCCGGGCGGCGAATTCCCCTTCCGGATAAGGGAGTTCCGCTCCGGACAGAGGCGAACCGGCCTTACAGCAGTCCGGCCTGGGTGAAGAAGACCGCGAGGAGTACGACGAGGGTCCAGCCCGCGATGTGCTCCGCCAGCGAGTCGTCCTCCTGGGGCCCGCCGGTGCGCGTGGCGGCGGCCGATGCTGCGGTCATGGTGCGGTTCTCCTCGTCGGTTCGGCGGCGCGGCGGCGGCTGTGCGCCGCCGGCTCGGACGCGGGAAGCCTACGCGGAGGGGACCTCGCCAGTCTGTGAGCCGGACCTCACGGCTACGATTTCCCGCGCCATGCAGCAGAACAACACCCCGTACACCAGCCTCGTCGCCCTCGGCGACTCCTTCACCGAGGGCATGTCCGACGCGCTGCCCGACGGCACGTACCGCGGCTGGGCCGATGTGCTCGCCGGGCGCCTCGCGGCCCG
>NZ_LIQY01000074.1 GCF_001418495.1 Streptomyces pathocidini
GCGCATGGGGGCGGAGACGGTCAGGAGCGGTTCTCGTCCGGGCCGTTGTCGCGGGGCCCGCTGCCGCCGTCGGCCTCCGGCTCGGTTTCCCTCTCCGGCCCCGCCTCAGGCTCGGCTTCCTTCTTCGGCCCAGCCTCCTTCGGCCCGGCCGCCGGCCCCGTTCCCTCCGGCTCGTCCTCTTGCCTGTTCCGCTCAAGGGACTTGAGGAACTCGGGGTTGTCGTCCGGCGCGACCCAGCGCGCGCGCCCCCGCCCCGCGCCGTACGCGCCCGCCCCGCCGCTCACCTCGGAGCGGCGCGGGCGGCCCGCCAGCAGCCAGGCCAGCGAGCCGAACAGCAGATAGCCGAAGAGCACGATGATCAGGACCCAGGCGCCCTTGGGGAGCTTGCGGACCTGCTCCTCAGGGGTGTTGAGGCAGTCGATGAACGCGTAGATCCACAGCCCCAGGACCAGCAGGAACGGGAGATACCTGAGCATGGCGGCGGGGTCCCCCTGAAGGCGGCGGAAAGCGGTGGAGGGGCCCGGACCGGCCCCTGTTACCCGTCCAGGGTAGGGCCCCGGTGGCGTGTCCCGGGGAGCAGGTGGCGGATACTGGGGCCTATGGCTTACGACGATCTTCGTTCGCTCCTGCGGGCGCTCGAGCGCGACGGCGACCTCAAGCGCATCAAGGCTGAGGTCGACCCGCATCTGGAGGTCGGTGAGATCGTCGACCGCGTGAACAAGGCCGGCGGGCCCGCGCTGCTCTTCGAGAACGTCAAGGGCTCGGCGATGCCGCTGGCCATGAACGTCTTCGGCACCGACCGCCGCCTCCTCAAGGCGCTGGGCCTGACGTCGTACGAGGAGATCAGCGGGAAGATCGGCGGGCTGCTGAAGCCGGAGCTGCCGCACGGGTTCGTCGGTGTGCGCGAGGCGTTCGGCAAACTCGGCAGCATGGCGCACGTGCCGCCGAAGAAGGTGAAGGACGCCCCCGTACAGGAGACCGTCCTCACCGGCGAGGACGTCGACCTCGACGCGCTGCCGGCGCTGTTCACCTGGCCCGAGGACGGCGGCTCCTTCTTCAACCTCGGGCTCACGCACACCAAGGACCCCGAGTCGGGCGTGCGGAACCTCGGGCTCTACCGCCTCCAGCGCCACGACCGCCGCACCATCGGCATGCACTGGCAGATCCACAAGGACAGCCGCAACCACTACCAGGTGGCGGCCCGGCGCGGTGAGAAGCTGCCCGTGGCCATCGCCTTCGGCTGCCCGCCCGCCGTGACGTACGCGTCCACGGCGCCGCTGCCCGGCGACATCGACGAGTACCTCTTCGCCGGGTTCGTGCAGGGCAGGCGCGTCGAGATGGTGGACTGCAAGACGGTGCCGCTCCAGGTGCCGGCGCAGGCGGAGGTCGTCCTGGAGGGCTGGCTGGAGCCCGGGAAGACGCTGCCGGAGGGCCCGTTCGGGGACCACACCGGCTTCTACACGCCGCAGGAGGACTTCCCGGCGCTGACCATCGACTGTGTGACGATGCGCCGCAGGCCGCTGCTCCAGTCGATCGTCGTCGGCCGCCCGCCGACCGAGGACGGGCCCCTGGGGCGGGCGACGGAACGCTTTTTCCTGCCCCTGCTCAAGATCATCGTGCCGGACATCGTGGACTACCACCTGCCCGAGGCAGGCGGCTTCCACAACTGCGCGATCGTCTCGATTGACAAGAAGTACCCGAAGCACGCCCAGAAGGTCATGCACGCCATCTGGGGCGCGCACATGATGTCGCTGACCAAGCTGATCGTGGTGGTCGACGCCGACTGCGACGTCCACGATCTCCACGAGGTCGCCTGGCGCGCGCTCGGCAACACCGACTACGCGCGCGACCTGACCGTCGTCGAGGGCCCGGTCGACCACCTCGACCACGCCTCGTACCAGCAGTTCTGGGGCGGCAAGGCGGGCATCGACGCGACGCGGAAGCTGCCCGAGGAGGGCTACACCCGGGACGGCGGCTGGCCGAACATGGTCGAGTCCGACCCGGAGACATCCGAACGGGTGACGAAGCGCTGGAAGGAATACGGGCTGTGATGTGTGGGTCTGCGGTGGCTTGCGGTGGCGCGGAGGCGGATCCCCGCCTCCGCGAGGGTGATCCGGAGTACGGCCGGTGAGCGCCTCCGCCGCCGCGGTGCCCCAGCCCGGCAGGGCCCGCGCCTTTCTCCGGCTCGTGATGATCGAGCACTCCGTCTTTGCGCTGCCCTTCGCCTACATCGCCTCGCTCACCGCGATGTTCCTCGACGACGGCAGTATCCACTGGGGGCAGTTGCTGCTGGTGACTGTTGCCATGGTGGGGCTGCGCACGTTCGCGATGGCCTGCAACCGGATCATCGACCGCGAGATCGACGCCCGCAACCCCCGTACGGCGGGGCGGGAGTTGGTGACCGGTGCGGTGTCGGTGCGGTCCGCGTGGACCGGCGCGCTGGTCGCCCTCGCGGTCTTCCTGGGCGCGGCGGCGCTGCTCAACCCGCTGTGCCTCGCGCTGGCCCCGATCGCCGTCGTGCCGATGGTGGTCTATCCGTACGGGAAGCGCTTCACCCACTACCCGCACGCGATCCTCGGCCTGGCGCAGGCCATGGGCCCGGTCGGCGCCTGGCTCGCCGTCACCGGCTCGTGGTCCTGGGACGCGGTGATCCTCGGCCTCGCGGTCGGCATCTGGATCGGCGGCTTCGACCTGATCTACGCCTGCCAGGACGTGGAGTCCGACCGGGAGCACGGCGTGCTGTCGGTGCCCGTGCGCTTCGGCGTCCCCGGGGCGCTGTACGGCGCCCGGGCCTGCCATGTGCTGACCACGGTGCTGCTGGCGTGGTACGCGGTGGCCACCGGCGCCGGAACGTTCTTCTGGGCCGGTCTGGCGATCGTGGCCGCCGTGTTCGTCTACGAGCACTCGATCGTGAAGCCGCACGACCTGTCCCGGCTCAACCGGGCGTTCTTCACCGTCAACGGTGTCATCGGCATCGCGTTCTTCCTCTGCGCGCTGCTCGACCTGATGGTCCGCGGGCTCAGCGTCTGAGGCCCTCGACGGGCGCCGGTCCGCGCCGGGTGCGGAAGAGGAAGGCGGCCAGGACCCCGCCCAGCAGGCCGAAGAGGTGTCCCTGCCAGCTGACGCCGGAGGCCGTCGGCAGCACGCCCCACAGCATCGACCCGTAGAAGAAGGCCACCACCAGGCCCACGATCACGTAGAGCGGGCGGCGGTCCGCGAAGCCGCGCACCAGCAGGTAGCCGAAGAGGCCGAACACGACACCCGAGGCGCCCGCGGTGAGCGAGTTGCCCGGGGCGAACAACCAGACGCCGAGCCCGCTCGCCAGGATGATCACGGCCGTGACGGCGAGGAAGCGGCGTATACCGCTGATGGCGGCGATGAAGCCCAGCAGGAGCAGCGGCACCGTGTTGGCCGCCAGGTGGTCGAAGCCGAAGTGGAGGAAGGCGGCGGGCACGATGTCCCGCAGCTCGGCGGGGTCGCGTGGCGTGATGCCGTAGGTGTCCAGAGCGTGTCCGCTCGCCGTGTCCGCGAACTCCAGCACCCACAGCAGCGCGACCCAGCCGAGCACGAGCGCGGCCGCGGCCCTGACGCGCGTGGTCCCTGGAGCGGAACCGCGCGGCCCGTTCGCCTCCGGCCGGGTCCCGCCCGGTCGGTTCCGGCCCGGCCCGTTCGCGCCGGGCCCCGTCTCGTACGCCATCGGAGCCCCCTCTCCTCACCCTTGCCAACGCCCGGGCGACCGCCCGGGTTCCCGCCGCGCACCGCCGGATAGGCTCGATCCGTGGAGCCGCCCCAGCCGAGACAGCCGATGCCGACCAGCCAGCGCCGGCTGAACCCCGACGCCGCCGCCGACCCCGGTGGGGCGCGGACCGGGCAGCGCCGGCCGTGGGTGGTCGGAGTGTCCGGCGCCTCCGGCACCCCGTACGCCGCCTCGGTCCTGCGCGGGCTGCTGCGGGCGGGCGAGGCCGTGGATCTGGTGGTCAGCCGGGCCTCGCGGCTCACTCTCCTGGACGAGACCGGCATCTCGTTCCGCGACGCGCACTGGCGCGAGGACCTGCGGACCTGGCTGGCCCGCGGCGCCGACGGCGACCCGGACCGGTTCGCGGCCGAGCTGCCGGACCTCTCGGCCCTGCCGGAGCGGTCCGACGTACGGCACTGGGCAGCCGGTGACCTGGCTGCCGGGCCGTCGTCCGGCTCGTACCCGGTCAAGGGGATGCTGATCGTCCCGGCGAGCACGGCGTGCGTGGCCGGGGTGGCGCTCGGCCTGTCCAAGGACCTGCTGCAGCGGGTGGCGAGCGTGACGCTCAAGGAGCGGCGCAGGCTCGTCGTGGCCGTGCGCGAGACGCCGCTGAGCGGTCAGACGCTGAAGCAGCTGGTGGCGCTCGACGAGGCGGGCGCGGTCGTGCTGCCCGCGTCGCCCGCGTTCTACGCGGGTGCGTCCGGCATCCAGGATCTGGTGGACTTCGTGGCGGGCCGGGTCCTGGACGCGGCCGGAGTGCCGCACCAGCTGTACCGCCGGTGGGAGGGAGCGATCGGAGGCGCCAGGGGGGAGGAATAGCGGGGCCGGCGCCCCGCGTTGGGGAGCCCGGTTGCCTTGGAATCGCAGGCGAATCGACCCTTAGGTCGATTCGCAGGCCCGCCTGGCCCGTGCTCCTTTGATTCTTTATATTGACGCTCGAGATTGCGAACAATGGAAGGCTCCAGGTAGATGGACGCGGTGGACAGGCAGCTCATCCAGGCACTCCGGGAGAACGGCAGGGCCTCGTACGCCGAGCTCGGACGGCTCGTCGGGCTCTCCGGGCCCAGCGTCACGGACCGGATCAACCGCCTGGAGGCGGCCGGTGTCATCACCGGCTATCGCGCGACCGTCGACTCCGCCTCCCTGGGCCTGGGCGTGACGGCCCTCATCGGCATCTCGCTCTCCGACGCCACCGACCACGAAGAGGTGGCGGGGCGACTGAGGGACCTGGCCGAGATCGAGGACTGCTGGTTCATCGCGGGGGACGACTCGTACATGCTCAAGGTGCGGGTCGGTGACGTGGACGGGCTGGAGAAGACCATCCGGCGTCTTTCCGGCACCAAGGGCGTCTCCAGGACCCGGACGACGATCGTGCTCTCCACGAAGTGGGAGAACCGGGTCGGGGAACTGCCCGAAGAGGTCTAGCGGCCACGGAGAGCGGCCGCGTATGGGGGCGCCTCCTGCCCGAAGGGCGGGGGAGTAGGGTCGTCCAGGGCGCTATGGACAGACAGTCAAGGACAGCAAGGGAAGGCGGCGGCATGGACGCGGGGCTCAAGCGTGAGCTGGAGGAGAAGGTCCACGCCGGGGAGCGGCTCACCCGCGAGGACGGGATCGCCCTCTACGAGTCCGACGACCTCGCCTGGCTGGGCGGTCTGGCGCACCACGCCCGTACGCGGAAGAACGGCGACGTCGTCCACTTCAACGTCAACCGCCACCTCAACATGACGAACGTGTGCACCGCGTCCTGTGCGTACTGCTCGTTCCAGCGGAAGCCGGGCGAGAAGGACGCTTACACGATGCGCATCGAGGAGGCCGTCCGCCTCGCCAAGGCGATGGAGAACGACAACCTCACCGAGTTGCACATCGTCAACGGCCTCCACCCGACGCTGCCTTGGCGCTACTACCCGCGCTCCCTGAAGGCCCTGAAGGAGGCCCTGCCGCAGGTCTCGCTGAAGGCGTTCACGGCCACCGAGATCCACCACTTCGAGACGATCTCCGGCCTCACCGCGTCCGAGATCCTGGACGAGCTGATCGACGCGGGCCTGGAGTCGCTGACCGGCGGCGGCGCCGAGATCTTCGACTGGGAGGTCCGGCAGCACATCGTCGACCACCGCACCCACTGGGAGGACTGGTCGCGGATCCACCGCCTCGCGCACGAGAAGGGCCTCAAGACCCCGTGCACGATGCTGTACGGACACATCGAGGAGCCCCGGCACCGCGTGGACCACGTGCTGCGGCTGCGCGAACTCCAGGATGAGACGGGCGGGTTCCAGGTCTTCATCCCGCTGCGCTACCAGCACGACTTCGTGGACATGAAGGACGGCAAGATCCGCAACCGCCTTCAGGCCCGTACGACGATGGCGACCGGCGCCGAGGCGCTGAAGACCTTCGCGGTCTCGCGCCTGCTCTTCGACAACGTCCCGCACGTCAAGGTCTTCTGGGTGATGCACGGCGTGCAGACCGCCCAACTCGCGCTCCAGCACGGCGCGGACGACATGGACGGCTCGGTCGTCGAGTACAAGATCACGCATGACGCGGACAACTTCGGCACGCCGAACAAGCTGGGCCGCGACGACCTGCTCGAGCTGATCCGCGACGCCGGTTTCCGGCCGGTCGAGCGGAACACGCGGTACGAGATCATCCGCGAGTACCCGGGCCCGGACGCGGACCGGCGGGAGTCGCCGCAGCCGATGCGGGTCTGACCTCGCGGCGGCCGACGCGGATCCGCCTCCCCTCACGCGGCAGCGGTGCCCGCGGCCCCCCGCGCGGGGGGCAGATCGGGCGGGCGGCCGCCGTCGGGTGCCAAGGCGCCCGCCCAATTGATCCGAAACGGGACGTGCTTCACTGGTGGGGTTCACTAGTGAGGGCCCCTGAACCCCGAGCCCGCGTCGTACGAAGAAGGTCAGCTCCGTGAGCAGCATCCCCGGCACCAGCTCCCGCCCTGGCAAGCAGGGCGCAACCCTCCGCTACACGGCAATGCGCCTCGGCATCTTCGCCGGCTGCTTCCTCGCCATCTGGGGCCTGGTCTACGCGCGCGTGCTGCCGGCCGGGCTCGGCGACTCGAACCTCATGTGGGTGCTGCTGCTAGCGCTGGTCGTGTCGGGCCCGCTGAGCTGGGTGCTGCTGCGCAAGCAGCGGGACGCGATGTCCGAGCAGATCGTGGCGAAGGTGGACCGGGCCAAGGAGCGCCTCTCGGCGAACCAGTCCCAGGAGGACGTGTAACGCTCGTCACTCGCCGTCCGGCACCACCCGGCACCCCATCCCTGAGCAGCCTTTCAGGGGTGGGGTGTTGACGTTTCGGCGCCGGGACGCTGAGGTCAGTACTCAAAGAAACTCTTTGATGGTCCCAAAGGGCTGGTGTTACCGTTCCTCGTTCCCTTTTGGATCTCCCTTTGAATCCCCGCCGGAGAGTGCCCTGTGTCCACAGATGCCCCAGTGAAGAAGCGTTTCGGCTTCTCCATATCGAAGGTGCCGTTCTGGGCCCAGATCCTGATGGGTCTCGTGTTCGGTGTGCTGCTGGGCTGGGTCGCCCGTACCGGCGACGTCAGCTGGCTGGTCACCACCCTCGACAAGATCGGGTCGATCTTCGTCCAGCTGCTGAAGCTGGCCGTCGCGCCGCTCGTCTTCTTCGCGATCCTGGTCTCGATCACCAACCTGCGGAAGGTCAACAACGCCGCCAGGCTGGCCACTCGTACGCTCCTGTGGTTCATGATCACCTCGCTGATCGCGGTCGCGATCGGCCTGGCGATCGGCCTGCTCACCAACCCCGGCGCGGGCACGGGTCTCACCCCGAAGGACGGCGGCAAGCCGGAGTCGGCGGGCACCTGGCTGGACTTCCTGACGGGCATCGTGCCGACGGACGTGATCACGCCGTTCACCGAACTCAACGTGCTGCAGATCGTGTTCATGGCCGTCGTGGCGGGCGTCGCGGCGCTTCAGCTCGGCGACAAGGCGCAGCCGATCCTGGGCCTCAGCCAGTCCGTGCTGGAGCTGCTCCAGAAGGCCCTGTGGTGGGTCATCCGGCTGGCCCCGCTCGGCACGCTCGGCCTCATCGGCCACGCCATCGCCACGTACGGCTGGGACCTGATCGGCAAGTACGCGACCTTCACCGCGGACGTCTACATCGGCTGCGCGCTGGTGATGTTCGGCGTCTACCCGCTGCTGCTGGCCACGGTCGCCAAGGTCAACCCGCTGCAGTTCTTCCGCGGCGCCTGGCCCGCGATCCAGCTGGCCTTCGTCTCCCGCTCCTCGGTCGGCACGATGCCGGTCACCCAGCGGGTGACCGAGCGGCTGGGCGTGCCGCGCGAGTACGCGTCCTTCGCCGTGCCGTTCGGTGCCACGACGAAGATGGACGGCTGCGCGGCGATCTACCCGGCGCTCGCCGCGATCTTCATCGCCGAGATCTTCGGCGTGAACCTCGGCGTCGGCGACTACGTCCTCATCGCCTTCGTCTCGGTCATCGGCTCGGCCGCCACCGCGGGCCTGACCGGCGCCACGGTCATGCTGACCCTGACCCTCTCCACCCTGGGCCTCCCCCTGGAGGGCGTCGGCCTCCTCCTGGCCATCGACCCTGTCCTGGACATGATGAGGACCGCGACGAACGTGGCCGGTCAAGTTGTATGTCCGTTGCTCGTCTCCGGCCGCGAGGACATCCTCGACCGGGAGGCGTACAACGCGGCTTCGGCCTCGCCGATCGATGCGGTCGAGGCACGGGACGCAGAGAAGCAGGCGACCGTTCCCGCTGCTGCGTAAGGGCTGGTCCACGGCTACCAGCCGCTTGGACGAGGCGCGCCCCCGATCTTGCACGAGATCGGGGGCGCTTCGCGTGTACGGGTGCTCTAACGAGTTGTTGGCTCCCCATGCTCCAGGTACAGCGGATGCGCCTCAGAGCGAGCGGTGATGGCGCGCTTCACGCGGCGGGCGAGTCGGGGGATCAGGAGCTGGTCGATCTTCTCGGCGGGGTGGAACTCGGCTGCCAGCAGTTCGTCTGGGGCGAGCTTGATCGCGGCCAGGTCGTCCGGGGACAGCTCTCCGCCGTCGAAGACGTACAGCACCTTGTCGCCCTCGGCCTCGTTCGGGGCCCAGTCGACTACGAGCAGTGCGCCGATGGCGGGGGAGATGCCCAGCTCCTCCTGGACCTCGCGTCCGCATGCGGCCAGAGGTGATTCACCGATCTCGATGTATCCGCCGGGGATTTCCCACTTGGGCTTGTAGGAGGGCTGTACCAGCAGGACATCGCCTTGCGCGTTGAAGAACAAGGCGCCAGCCGCCATGCGGGGCCGTGCCATGCGCTGCTCGTGCTCGTTCTCGGGCATGTGCCGAGCCTACTTACGAAGGCGTCCCAGCGGGTGACCGCCCCTGGGCAGCCTGTTGAAGCTCGGCCGCGGCATGTGACACTCGGTTGAGCGGAGCGAGGGGAGCGCAACGATGCGGGGCATGACCGACCACCTCCCGTTCGGGAAGCGCGTGCGGTTCTACCGGGAGCGACGGGGGCTGCATCAGTGGCAGCTAGGGGAGCTGCTCGGCCGCTCGGAGGACTGGGTCTACCGGGTCGAGTCCGGCCGGATTCCCGTCAACAACGTGAAGATGCTGGCGGACCTCGCCGACGCTCTGCGCGTACACATCGAGGACCTCCGAGGTTCTCCATCGCTGCTCGAAGATCACGCGGACCACGCTGCCAGCGTCCCTGCCATAAGGACGGCGCTGATGCAGTCCCGGCGTCTTGCCGGGACCCTGTACGACGATCGCGAACCCCTCCGGCTTGAGCGCCTGTCGGTGGAGGTCGCTGACGCCTGGAATCTGTTTCAGTCCTCCCAGTACGCGAGGCTCGCCAAGCTGCTCCCAGGACTGCTGGCGGATGCCCGCCTGGCCACCCAAGAGCAGTCGTCGGGGGAGGACCGGGTCAGGGCGCTCCGGTTGTTCGCGCTGACCTGTCACGTCGCTGCCGTCCTCCTACGCAAGCTCGGAGAGACGAACCTGGCCTGGACCGCCGTGGACCAGGGCGATATGGCCGCGAGCGAATCGGAAGACCCCGCCGTGATCCTGGCTCTGCGCCGGGGCATCGCCCATGTTCAGCTGGGAGCGGGCATGGTGGCCGAGGCAGTGAACGTCACGCTGGACGCTGCCGATGATCTGGAGGCAGGCTGGTGGCAGTCCTCGCCGTCGGCTGCCTCCCTATACGGCACGCTGTTCTTGAACGGCGCCGTCGCGGCCGCTCGGATGAGGAATCGCGCCCTTGCGGACCACATGATCGGCAAGGCTCACGAAGCAGCCGAACGGCTCGGCGCCGACGGCAACGAGATGTGGACCTCGTTCGGCCCGTCCAATGTCGAGATCCATCGGCTCGCGCTGGCGCTTGAGTTCGAGGACATCCAACTGGCCGTCGACATAGCGCCGAGAGCGAGAGCGATCGGACTTCCCGCCGAACGCCGCGCCCGTGCCCGGCTCGATGTCGCGCGCGCCTACGGCGAAGCAGGCCGGACGGACGAGTCGGCGGATCACCTCAAGCGCGCGTTCCGCACCGCCCCTGAACAGATCCGGGCGCACGAGTTCGCGCGGGACCTCGTCCGCCGCCTGCACAAGCGGTCCCGGCGCCGTGACGTGCAGGAACTCGCGGTGAAACTTGGAGCGATCAAGTAGCCCTAGCGCTCGACCAGTTCGAGAACGGACCCGGAATTTTCTTCCGGGTCCGTCCCTGTTTCGGCACCTACGGTCTTCCTCGTCGAGCTGATCGAGTGAGGGAGGGCACGTGACCGTGGATGGTCCGTCTGCGACCCACCCCTACGCGAGCACAGATGCCGACGACGGTTTCGTATCGCTGCGTTGGAGCCGCCACCCCCGTTGTGTGGGACTCGCCCGTGCCGAACTCCAAAAGGTGCTGGCTGATTGGGGACTCGTTGCGGTGCAGGACTCCGCTCTGCTTGTCCTGTCGGAGCTTCTGACCAATGCGGTCAGGCATGCACATGCTTCGCCGGGGCGGGAGATCGAGACGCGGTACGTGCGTGAGCGCGGCGGAGTCCGAATCGAAGTGCACGACGCAGCAGAGGCGTGGCCCAAGCTGCGGCGAGCGGAACTTGACGCGTCGGGTGGTCGGGGCTTGGCCCTGGTCGCCGTGCTGGCGGGCGGGTGGGGTGTGAGCGGTCGGGGTGGGATCGGCAAGGTGGTGTGGGCCGTTCTGACGGCCCCCGAGGGGGATTACGTGATGGCAGATGAGTAGTCGTCGGGTACGAGCGCTGCGCGTGCGGCGCGGGGATTTCATCTCTCACCGAGGTCGATGGCGGGAGGTCAAGAACATTCGGTACGACCGGTACGCGGCCGGTGGTCCGGCAGTCGTGCTGATCTTCAAGTCAGGCCCTGCGCTGCGGCTCCACGCGGCTGATGTTCTGACGGTGGAACAGGGCAGGCGGGGCAGTGGTTTGGAGGCGTGCTGATGGCACCCAAGGCAGTGATCCGGTACGCCGACTGGTCCTTGTCCGTTGACGAGTCCGGCAGTGGGCCCATTTACGAGACGGAATGCACGACGTGCGGCAGGCAGTCGGGGGCAGCGGAGAGCAAGGACGAGCCAGAGGACTGGTGCTTGCGTCACGCGGGGCTCACAGGCCACACGGGCTTCCGCGCGACCACAACGAGCTTCTTTCGAGCCGCTTTGGTGGTCGTCCGATGAGGGCCGCTGGGCGACGTCGACCCCCACGGCGATACGAGGCGGAGCTCGGGCCCGTTCTCTAGCCGGGCGGGGGCTGCCACGGGACGGACGGCGGTGGCAGCCCCGCCCTTCCAACTTCCTGGGCGTTTCCCCGGGCTGGCGAAGTACCAAGGTCTGGGGCGACTTTGCCGACCAGGAACGCGAACGCTCGGGAGCGGCGACGGATCGAAGACCGGCCGTCGTCGACGCGGCCCGGCCCTTTGGGGAACTCCCCCGGGCCCCGGGGCCGGGCCGTACCGCACCAGCCCATGGCGACCGATTCGGGTCAGGGTCGCAGACAACCGCATACGAGACCGGACCACCCCCGCGCCTGCAAGCAACTGGGGTGGTCCGGCGGAGTCCCTGATCAGGACCCCGGTGCCGATGGTACCGGGGCAGTCGTCGTTCGCTGCTGCGATGTGGCTGGCCCCGGTGAGAGATCAGCCACGTACACGGGGAGGACTTGAGTGGTGGACGGCTCGGGGCAGGGCGGATTCGAGAGCGAAGGACTCGATCCAGAATCGGTGTTGTGGGTGCGGGGCGTTGATTACGTCGCGGGCTGGCGAGAGGCGAAAGACGCCGCGAGAGAGCTGGCCGATGCCCTGTGTGAGGCGGGTATCGAGACAACTTCAGTGCAGACGTGGGCGGATGCCGGAGCGGACGGATCGGGAGTGGTACACCTTCGGGCTTCAGCGGCAACGGTGCGCGAAGTGGCGCATCTGGCACGGGACTTCGCGGCCTGGCGAAGGGCCTGCTGATCTGTGCCGCGGTGCCGTCTGTCGCGTTGTGGGCACGTCGCCGGCCGGAGAGGCTTTGGGCGGGAGCTGCCATGGGGCGAGAGATCGGGGGCCTTACGCTCGCCCGCGGATCGGGCTGGCTCCTCGCCTGCCCGCAGTGCCCGATCTGGGCCCCCGAGCTTAGAGGCTCGCCCCATGGTGGCTGCCTAAAGCCTCGGAGGCCGTCGACCACCAGCCACGACGGCTCCGCCACGGCGGGCGGAAGGCCGAATCCTTTGCTGCTGCTCGGGTTGGTGGTCGAGTGCGGGCGGTGGATGCCCGGAGGGGACCGGCCGCCAGGCCGCAGCCCGGCCGGGGCGCTTCAGCCGCCCGGCGCGCCGCAGGCGCGCCCTTGAGTAAGTAGAGCAAGGTTTCGACGGGCGGGCTGGGGCTGCGTCACTCTGCGGCTCGGGTGTTGGCTCCCGTGGCCTCGGATGCGACAGCTATAGGTGGGCTCTTAAGGCCATGACCCAAATGGCATCTCTTGAATATATAGGTGCAACTCGCGCTTTGAGTATCTTATATGGCGTTTGGTGACATAAAACTCCCTGCAGTCAATCATGCTATATCAAAACTTTTCCGCTCACTTTCGAACACTGATGCCTTTACAGGTCAACGCTAGATATTCTCAGCCAGTGGAAGGTGAAGGAATGCAAGATGAGGCGCGGCGGGAATCGATTGCGAGAGAGCTGAAGCGGATTGAAGAGAGCGCTATGTGTAGCGCTCAGGCGCAGTTCGAGCAAACAAAGCAATGGCGGGGAATTAACCTTCTACTAGGGTTGCCTGCTAGTTTGCTTGCCGCCATAGCTGGGACGGCGGCCCTCGTCAACGCAAGCGGCCGGGTGGCGGCTGGCGTTGTAGCCTTGGCCTCTGCTGGATTTGGCGCCATGCTTACGACGATTAATGCATCTCACAGGATGAATCAAGCCGCCGCGGCGGCGAACGCATATTTGGAAATCCAGACAGCTTCTCGTCAGGTGCGAGAGGTTGACCTTCCGGACCTTTCTGTTGAGGAAGCCAGGGGAGTTCTGGCTGAATTGACAGCTAGGCGTGACGAACAAAACAAGACGGCTGAGCCGCCCAATAGAAGGTCATACAAGAAGGCTCAGGAAAATATTCGATCCGGTGGTCAAAGCTACGCTGTGGATGAAATGGAATCGGAGGAGTAATGGCATTGTCTGTGGCTCAGGGATTCTCTACCTTCCTGGACGGGTTGGTCCCCTTGCCGTCTCAGCGAACTGCGGCAGCCAGGCATCGAGCAAGTGTTGAAAAATCAATACGAAATGCCTTGCCGGTAACCCTATTTCGGGAAACTGGCTCTTTTGCGCATGGGACTGGCGTACGCAACCATACGGACGTGGACCTGCTCGTCAGCATCAGTCGAGCCCGTCCGGAAAGTTCGGACACGGCTCTATCGTGGGTGCGAACTGCGTTGAGGGAAAGCTTCCCGAACACAATAGTGCGTACCAGTCGTCCGGCAGTCGTGGTTGAATTTGATCACGGAAATGAGACCTGGGAGGTGATCCCGGGCTTTATTACGAGCCGAGGTCCAAAAGATATATCTGTTTATGACATCCCTGGACCCTCGACTGGGTGGATCGACTCTGCACCGACAGCCCACCTAGACTACGTCTCGGAAGTGAACGCCGAACCAAAAATTTCCGGGGGAGCCAAGAAGCTGGCCCGTCTCGCGAAGGCGTGGAAGTACTACAACGACGTCCCCATCTCCTCGTTCTACCTAGAGATGCGAGCCGCAAAATATCTCTCGGGTGATTCTCTGTTCGACCCTATGGTCGACATGTGTCTTTACCTAGAGAGTTTGGAAGAAATCAGTCTCGCATCCATGAATGACCCGAAGAGGGCGTCTGGGAGATTCGATGCATGCTCTACTGCGCCGAAAATCGAAGAGACGCTCTCAAAACTCTCGACGGCCGCAACTAGGGTGAGAAAGGCGTTGGATGCCTCTAATCGGGGAGATGCTGAATCGGCATTCCATTATCTTGGCCTTCTCTTTGGTGGGAACTTCCCTGCGAGATAAGCAAGGCCGGTGATTCTACTCTGTCAGCCGTCCCCGCATCTTGAGTATTTGTCGAGACGGGGGATCTCGTGGCGTGGGCTGTCAGGGGCGCTTGGCGCTGAGGAGGCGTCGCGGGAGTCTGCGGTGATGCGGTAGGAGAGTTGGGCGCGGTCGCCGCTGGTGCGTAGTTCTTCGAGGATCAGGGGGGCGTCCTTTGTTCCGTGGGTGATCCGCAGCGTGTGGATGACGGGTGTTGCATCTGGGAGTTGGAGACTCGTTCGCTCGTCGGGGAGGGGCATGCGGGCGCGGACTGTTTCCGACCACCAGAGCTTGTGCCCGGACTTGGTGAGCACTTCGTAGATGGCGGACGGCTCGGTGTCGGGGGCGTCAGCCAGGGGGGTGTCTTGGGCGGTGCTGAAGGGGATCAGCGCGGTGTGGAGTAGGCGAGTTCCGGTGGCAGGGTTCGTGAGAAGGCGGTCGCAGCCGAAGAGCGGTTCGCCTTCGGGGAGTTGGAGTAGAGCGCTGGTCGTTGCGATGGTCTTCGTGCGGTAGGTCGTCGGCTCTTGCTCCGGGTCCCACGTGCTGCCGGGGTGGGTGGTGAAGTGCCCCGAGCTGTTGAGGGTGACGCTGCGGTCGAGGGTCACTGCGGGGGATGCCGTGTCGCGTACGAACGAGCCCTTGCCGTGGATGACTTCGATCAGGCCCTCGGAGCGAAGAGCCGCGACGGCGTTGCGCACGGTGGGACGGGAGACCTCGTAGCGGCTGATGAGTTGAGCCTCGGAGGGAAGCGGGGCGCCAGGTGGGAACTCGCCGGAGGTGATGGCTTCCCGGATGGCGGCGGCGACCTGCTGGTACAGCGCTCCGGGGCGCTGGATCTCATCCATATCTGAAGTCTCCCTGTCGTGTGTTGTGCGTCGCACTCTCGTCACTCGTCAGCATAAGTGCTTGCAGCCTCGGTTGCTAGAGATGCATAGTCGTCACTCGTCAGTACGAGTGACGACGTAATGTGCGTCGTCTGGAGGCCTGGGAGGCCGAGAACTCATGCAGTCCATACCTGTCGACACATCCCGGCTGGGTGCGTTGATGTGCGTGGTCAAGCCGGAGCCGAAGATCGCGGACTTCGAGAGGAAGGAGGTCAAGAAGGACCGGGACGGCAACACGATCTACACAGTTGCCGTGACGGTACGTCAGGACGGCCGTCGGGTATCGGTGATCGAGATCGCCGTGGCCGGGGAACCGAAGGGCGTCGCAGAGGGCATGCCGGTGAAAGTGACCGGCCTGGAGGCCTTCTCTTGGGTCATGGGCGACCGGCACGGAATCAGCTTCCGGGCTGCTGCCATCACCTCCGCACCGATCGCCCCGTCGGTATCGGCCGGCAGTAAGGCGGGTGGCTGATGGGACCCATCGCGCTCGCCTTCGCTCTCGCAGTGCTGGCCTGGTTAGTCGTCGCCCAGTCAGCGCTCAAGGAGCGGTGGCCGCACTGGCACTGGTACCTCACCGGCTACCCGGTTGCCGCCTCGCGGGTGCTGTTCACCTGGCGGAAGGTCGCCCAGCTCAACGACCTTGCGGTGTCGCACCGGCCGAACCGGGCGCTGCTCGGGAGTCTGGCGGTGAAGGGCGAGCCGCTGCGGCCGATCGCCCCGCGGATCTCCTTCCCCCGAGCGACTCGGACAGGGCTGTCGCTCGTGGTGCGGCTGCATCCCGGACAGACCCCGGCACCGTTCATCGCGGCGGCCGACGCCCTTGCTCACGCCTGGCGAGTTCACGCCGTGCGTGTTATCTCGCCAGAACGCGGGATCGTGCTCCTGGTTGCCACAGGCGGAGACCCGTTGGAGCGTCCGGGACTTGTCCAGGCTCCGGCCGAACTCCTCTCCGCGCTCATCGGCGTGCTGGAGTCCGGTTCGGCCTGGGTGATGAACCTCCGCCAGGTGCCGCACTGGTTGATCGTGGGGGCCACCCAATCGGGCAAGTCCACATTGCTCGCGCGGCTCGTAGCGGAACTCGCACCGCAGCCGGTCGCCCTCGTCGGGATCGACTGCAAGGGCGGCATGGAACTCGGCCTGTTCGGTGCACGGCTCTCCGCTCTGACGACCTGCCGTGGCGAAGCGGTCGCAGTCCTCGGAGCGCTGGTTGCGGAGACCCAGGAGCGTATGCGTGCCTGCCGTGTTGCAGGGGCGCGTTCGATCTGGGAACTGCCGGAGGAGGAGCGGCCCGTACCTGTCGTGGTCCTCGTCGACGAGTTGGCGGAGCTCTACCTCTCGGACGGCACCCGGGAGGGCAAGGCAGAGGCCGAGCGTTGCTCGACTTACCTCCTGCGACTGGCCCAGCTCGGTGCCGCACTCGGCCTGCACCTGGTGGTCGCCGGGCAGCGAGTCGGCTCCGACCTTGGGCCCGGCGTCACGGCCCTACGCGCCCAACTGAGCGGGCGGATCTGCCATCGCGTCAACGATCCCGGCACGGCGGAAATGACGCTGGGGGACCTCAACCCCGATGCCGTAGCGGTCGCGCAGGCGATCACAGCGGAGGAGAAGGGTGTCGCAGTCTGCGCCGGTGCTGACGGTGGCTGGGGCCGTGCCCGCTCTCACCTGACGACCACGGAGGAAGCCCGGCGGATCGCTGAACAGCATCAGGCCCGGGCCACCGAACTCCCGGTCGTGGCAAAGGCGCTGGCGAGCATGGAAGGAGGTGAGCGGGTGTGAGTACGGGTGTCGCAATGCCGCTCGTGGTGGTCTTCGGGATCATCACCGTCCTCCTGGTCCGCTCGCGCGACGTGAAGGCGTGGGAGGCCGTCTTGATCGGCCTGTTCGGCTTCTACACCGCGCTGACTCCGATCGGCTGGGCCGTCATCGGAATCGTGAACTGGTTCCTGTCCGGCTTCTCCCACACCTAGCCCAGGAGGCCGCACCCATGCCCATGCGCCGCGTGCGCTGCCCTTCCTGCAAGGGCGAAGGATCACGCCCCACGTGGACCGGACGGCGCCGCCGTTGCCGGATCTGCCGGGGCACCGGAACTACCCGCTGACCCAACCGCAACACCGAACCCGAGGAGTGATCGCCATGGACGCAAGCCGCCCATCCCCATCAGTTCGCGCCGCCGCAGGAGCGGCCCACCCCGGGAGATCCCCACCATCACCGCAGACACGCACTCGGCCGACAGGCGCGCCGCACTCGATCATGCGGCGCGCCTGCGCCAACTCTCCGAGACAGACCGAGACCTCGTACGCCTGGCCAACGACCCGCGACTCGGCCGCCTTCTGGAGCAGATCGCTGCCACCGGCGGATGTGCGCAGCCCATCCACCTCACCGGCTCAACCACGATCTATGACGCGGGCACGGGCGGCGTGCTCCGCCACTACGACACGGCGGCCGAACCCGGCGAACGGCTCCTGGTCCGCTGCCGCAACCGCCGCGCCACCGTCTGCCCTGCCTGCTCCCGGCTCCACGCAGGCGACACCTACCACCTCGTACGTGCTGGGCTTCTCGGTGGCAAGAGCGTCCCTGCCGAGATACGCGAACACCCCCGGCTGTTCGTCACCTTCACCGCCCCTTCCTTCGGCCCCGTGCACCGGGCCAACGACGGTCGTCCGTGTCGCCCTCGGCGCTCAGCCGGCACCTGCGAGCACGGCCGCTCCCGCACCTGCCAGTCCATCCACGCCGAGGGCGACTTGCTTGTCGGCCAGCCCTTTTGCCCGGACTGCTACGACTACGTGGGGCACGTCCTGTGGCACACCCATGCTGGGCGCCTGTGGAAGGCGTTCACGGACAACCTGTACAACCACCTCGCCACACGCGCCGGGCGCACCCGAAACGCCCTCCGCCGTTCGTTGCGCATCTCCTACGCGAAGGTCGCCGAGTACCAACAGCGGGGCGCTATCCACCTCCACGCGGTCATACGCCTCGACGGCGCATGCGGGCCGGACAGCGAACCCCCTGCCTGGGTGGGGCCGGACATGCTGGCAGAGGTCATACGGACGGCGGCGGCAGCAGTCCACCTGCGCACCCCGTACAGTGCAGCCCTTGGCGAGCACGGACTGGCCTGGGGCACACAACTCGATGTCCGACCGCTCCGCTCCCTCGACGATCCGAACGAACTCGCCGACGAAGCGGTAGCGGCGTACGTGGCCAAGTACGTCACCAAGGGGGCCGCCGAGGGCTCCGCGAGCGGTACCGATCGCCGCGTGACGAGCGTCGACGACATCGACCACGCACCCGTGACCCCGCACGTCCGCTCCCTCATGCGCGCCTGCTGGCGCCTCGGCGGCATTTCCGAACTGCGGTCCCTCCGGCTCAGGGCCTGGGCCCACACCCTCGGCTACCGCGGCCACATACTCACGAAGTCCCGCCGCTACTCCACCACGTACGCGGCACTGCGAGCGGAACGCGCCGCGTACCGGCAACCCGAAGCCTCAGCCGAGGAACGCGACACCACAGTGGAGGTGCACTGGCGATACGTCGGCTCAGGCCACTCCCCGGGTGCCGCTCTCATCGCGGCGGGTATCGCTGAGGACCTGGCTCGGAACAGGGAGATCGCCCGCGACGACGCGTTGGCGCGGGGTGACGCCGGTTGACCGATCGCGCGCCGGAACCGGAACCGCTGCCTGATTGGATCGCCGAGGTGCTGGACTGCTGGGTGCCGCCTGAGGACTTCGACGCTCGCATGACGGGCGTTGTCGAGAGCTACATAGCCGCTCGACAGGAGGCGTCGGCTACTCCTCCCCGGCCTCAGTCCCTGCGCCGACGGGCGTGATCTTGATCGACGTGATCTCCGGCGGCTTCCTCCGGCCACGCCCGATGCTGTAGACCTCGACCTGCTTGATCACGCTCGCTACGATCGCGCGGCGGCGCTCCAAGTTCTCCTCGTTGTCGTCGTGCCACACGGCCAGGGCGTCCGTCTCCTCCTGCGCAACGGCAACGACGGCAGCGGCCTCTCGCGTTCGGAGCTGCTGCAACTGGCCGCGCAGGTGAGTCAAGGAGTCGTAGTAGTCCTCGTCTTCCATCTGCCCGTCCTTCCAACGGAGTCGGAGCAGGCGGATGCGGCTTTCGACACCGGTGATCTCAGCGGCCAGGTCCACGTCCGGGGTGGGTAGCGGCTTCGGCTTCCGCTTCGACAGGGCGGCTTCCACCACCTCGTTCAGCCGCTCCTCGATCCAGTCGTACTTGCGGCTCACCTTGCCGCAGCCGAGTCCGCCCATCCCGTTTCCCTGCGCGGAGTGGCAGAACGTTCGCCGGAAAGTACGGCCCTGGATGGTCGCCCACTGCACGCGCATGGGTGCGCCGCAGTGCCCGCACTTGAGGAAGCCCGTGTACACGTGCTTCCTCTTGCCCGAACCCTGTGCCGCTGGTGTGGCCCGGCTGTCGAGAAGGGCCTGTACGTTCTCCCATTCCTCGCGCTTGAGCGGGCTCGGATAGATGCTGTCGCCGATGTCCTGACCCTTGTACGTGACGATGCCACCGGTCCGCTGTGATCGGAACACCCGCTTGACCGACTGAATCGTCCACGCTCGGCCCTCGGGCGTGGTCGTCTTGCGGTCTCTCCACAGCCGGGCCACATCACCAGGCGTCTTCTGGCTCATCAGCATCTGGTACCCGACGCGGATGAGCTTCGTCTCCTCGTCATCCAACTCCCGGAAGTGCGATCCGGCCTCGAAGCCGAACTGGCGCTTGCCGCCCGCGTGAGGCTTGCCCTGCTCACGTCGTTGGAGCAGCGCGGCGTTCACGCGCTCGGCCATGCGCTCCGTCTCCTGCTGGGCCACCGCACCCTTGATGGTCAGGATCATGCGGCCGGAGGCGGTTGAGGTGTCTTCCCCCTCTGTGGTCGCGAACTGGAAGCCGTATTCCTTCTGTTCATCGAGGAAGCTCGTCAGCTCCGAGATGCGGCGTGTAAGGCGGTCGATCGAGTACACGACGATCGCGTCGATCACGCCCGTCTTCGCGTCACGCATCATCTCGGTGTACTGCGGCCGCTTCTTCCGGCTCGTGGTCGATGCCGATGTGTCGTTCTCCGGATACAGCTTGTGCACGGACCAGCCGCGCTGTTCGCACAGCTCGCGGCAGGCCTTCTCCTGGCGCTGGATGCCCAGCTCCTGCCCCTTGCGATCCCGGCTGATCCGGACGTAGATCCCCACACGCTTCGGTTTTGCCATGACCCCACCCCTACCGAACGTCTCACCCCTACGTACTGCTTAACGTACATACACAGCATGCAGTTACGAACGTGGCCGGACAGGCGCTGGTGCCGGTCGTGGTCTCGGCGCGGGAGAAGATCCTGGACGAGGAGGCGTACGCGTCGGCGACGTCCTCCCCGATCGACGAGTACGACGCGGACGACGCGGACCAGCGGGCGACCGTCCCGGCCGCCGCGTAAGCCGGGCCGAGGGGCCGAGCGAACCGGGAAAGCGCTTCCGATCTTGGACGAGATCGGGGGCGCTTTCGCGTATGCGGGTACCCGCACCTCGCATGTCACAGATCGCCGAGCTGTTCCGTCACAGAGGTGTAGGCAGCTGCAACGACATAGGAGTGCACCATGAACGCTCGCTTGAACTTCCTCGAGAACCCGGTCGCGGCCAAGTACGTCAAGCACTTGGTCGCGGCGAGCAGGGCGGTCACGGACTCGGCGCTGCCGACCGCGACGCAGGAGCTGGTGAAGCTCCGCGCCAGCCAGATCAATGGCTGCGGTTTCTGCGTCGACATGCACACCAAGGACGCCCTGCACCACGGGGAGGACGCGACGCGCCTCCACATGGTCGCGGCCTGGCGGGAGGCCACAGTGTTCACCGACGCCGAGCGCGCCGCCCTGGAGCTGGCGGAGCAGGGCACCCGCATCGCCGACGCGGCCGGCGGAGTCACGGACGAGGCCTGGGCGAACGCCGCCAAGTACTACGACGAGGACCAGCTCGCGGCCCTGGTGTGCACCATCGCCCTCATCAACGCCTTCAACCGCGGCAACGTCATGCTCCAGCAGCCGGCGGGCGACTACCAGCCCGGCCAGTTCGGATAACGAGGAGCGGCCGACGCCCCCGTGCGGCAACAGCAGCACGCGCCCCGGGCCCTGCTCGTCAGAGCCCGGGGCGTCGTGTTGCGCGGGTGCGGGGGCCCGCGCTGCGAGGATGTGAGGGTAGGCCGGATCGTGGAGTGGAGGCAGTGTGATCAGTGGGGCGCACGTCATCGTTTACAGCCGGGACGCCGAGGCCGATCGGGCGTTCATCCGGGAGGTGCTGGAGTTTCCCGGGGTGGACGCGGGCGGCGGGTGGCTCATCTTCAAGTTGCCGCCTGCCGAGGTGGCGGTGCACCCCACCGACGGGGAGCCGCGGCACGAGTTCTATCTGATGTGCGACGACCTCGACGCCCAGCTCGCCGAACTCGCCGCCAAGGGTGTCGAGATCGCCCGGCCGGTCAGCGAGCAGCGGTGGGGGCGGCTCGCGGCGCTGCGGCTGCCGAGCGGGGCCGAACTGCCGATCTACCAGCCGCTGCACCCCGTGGCGCACAGTCTGTAAGCGGGCCTTGAGCTCGGCTCGTACGCCACCGTGACCCCGCCGCTCAAGCCCCGGCTGGGTACGGTCGGCTGACGCCAGCGCCGGATGGCGCCGGGCGCCGGAGGCGGAAAGGCAGGAGCCCCGCCGCCCACCGGAGTGGGGAGAAGCGGGGCTCCTTGGGTACTGCGTTCAGACCGCTGTGGCCGGCTGACCTGGGAGAGGTCAGGCCGGGGTGACGTTCTCCGCCTGCGGGCCCTTGGGGCCCTGGGTGACGTCGAAGGTCACCATCTGGTTCTCCTCGAGGGAGCGGAAGCCAGACGCGTTGATCGCGGAGTAGTGGACGAAGACATCCGGGCCGCCGCCGTCCTGGGCGATGAAGCCGAAGCCCTTTTCAGCGTTGAACCACTTCACGGTTCCGGTAGCCATAAGCCCTCCTTGGGCCAAAGGGTTGCCCTGCTCCAGAACCTGCAAGAAGTCTGAAAACTACAAAAGCCTGCGGCGTCACATGCTCCGCAGGCTCTGTACTGCAAGGGAAACCAAACTGCAACTTGCGGCGAGCCTAGCACGGTGGGCTTCGACGGAGGAAGAGGTGAAGATCACCCAGGTGGGCGGTTTCGTGCCTGGTCCGCCGCCCTGACCTGGGCGGTTATCCGGATGGGCGATCATGGATTCCTTTCATGCCGGAGGCCTATGCCGAAGCAATCGGGTGAATGGGGCGGAATTCCCTTCGCTGTGCGCCCGCGGCGCGCTGGGAATCCACCCCGGCGCGAAAGATCTGTACCGACGGGTCTAGCCTCCGGATGTGGACCATTCTTGGCGCAGCCGTCCCCGGGTCGGCCACATCCAGTTCCTGAACTGCGTTCCCCTCTACTGGGGCCTCGCCCGCACCGGCACCCTGCTCGATCTGGAGCTGAGCAAGGACAGCCCGGAGAGGCTCAGCGAGCAGCTGGTCCGCGGCGAGCTCGACATCGCGCCGATCACGCTCGTCGAGTTCCTCCGCAACGCCGACGACCTCGTGGCCTTCCCCGACCTCGCGGTCGGCTGCGACGGCCCGGTCATGTCCTGCGTGATCGTCTCCCAGGTGCCGCTGGAGCAGCTGCACCACGCGCGCGTGGCGCTGGGCTCCACCTCGCGGACGTCCGTACGCCTGGCCCAGCTGCTGCTGGCCGAGCGCTACGGGATCGAGCCGGACTACTACACCTGCCCGCCGGACCTCGGCGTGATGATGCAGGAGGCGCAGGCGGCGGTGCTGATCGGGGACGCGGCCCTGCGGGCCTCGCTGCACGACGCGCCCCGACTCGGCCTCCAGGTGCACGACCTCGGGCGGATGTGGAAGGACTGGACGGGGCTGCCGTTCGTCTTCGCCGTCTGGGCCACGCGCCGCGACTACCTCGCACGCGAGCCCAGGACTGTGCGCGAGGTGCACGAGGCGTTCCTGGCGTCCCGGGACCTGTCCCTGGAGGAGGTCGGCAAGGTCGCCGAGCAGGCGGCCCGTTGGGAGACCTTCGACGCGGAGCTGCTGGAGCGCTACTTCACCACGCTCGACTTCCGCTTCGGCACGCAACAGCTCGCCGGGGTCACCGAGTTCGCGCGCCGGGTCGGCCCGACGACCGGGTTCCCGGCGGACGTACGAGTGGAGCTGCTGGCCGCGAAGGCCTGAGCCACGCGCGCGTAGAGCCTGAGCCAACGCGCGCGTACGGGTACTTCCCGCAACCATCGCCGGGACCGGGCCGACGGCGGACCGGGCCACGCGTGCGTGCGGTTGCTTCGCCGCGGTCGGGGCGTACCGGAATCCCTGAGCCGCGCGCGTGACGGGTGCCTCGGGCGGGCTGTCGGGTCGGCTGTCGGACCCCTGGCGTACGCTGAATCCCGTCCGTCAACGCACCCTTCGGAAGGGACCAGGCCCGGTGAGCGAGCGCGCCGACCAGCAGTCCATTCTTGACCGCGCCGCCGCCGGTGGCCGTATCACCCCGGAGGAGGCGCTCGACCTGTACCGGTCGGCGCCGCTGCACGCGCTGGGCGCCGCCGCCGACGCCGTGCGCCGCCGTCGGTACGCCGGGATCGAGCACATCGCGACGTACATCATCGAGCGGAACATCAACTACACCAACGTGTGCGTGACGGCGTGCAAGTTCTGCGCGTTCTACGCCGCGCCCAAGGACAAGGCCAAGGGCTGGACCCGCGACCTGGACGACATCCTGCGGCGCTGCGCGGAGACGGTCGAACTCGGCGGCACGCAGATCATGTTCCAGGGCGGCCACCACCCGGACTTCGGCGTCGAGTACTACGAGGAGCACTTCTCGGCCATCAAGAAGGCGTTCCCGGAGCTGGTGATCCACTCCCTGGGTGCGTCCGAGGTCGAGCACATGGCCCGGATCTCGGGCGTCTCCGTGGAGGAGGCGATCGGCCGGATCCACGCGGCGGGCCTGGACTCCTTCGCGGGCGCGGGCGCCGAGCTGCTGCCGGCCCGGCCGCGCAAGGCCATCGCCCCGCTCAAGGAGTCCGGCGAGCGCTGGCTGGAGATCATGGAGACGGCGCACGGGCTGGGCGTCGAGTCGACCTCCACGATGCTGATGGGCACCGGCGAGACCAACGCCGAGCGGATCGAGCACCTGCGGATGATCCGCGACGTGCAGGACCGCACGGGCGGCTTCCGCGCCTTCATCCCGTACACCTACCAGCCCGAGAACAACCACCTGAAGGGCCGGACGCAGGCCACGATCTTCGAGTACCTGCGGCTGATCGCCATCGCCCGGCTGTTCCTCGACAACGTCGCCCACATCCAGGGCTCCTGGCTGACCGTCGGCAAGGAGGTGGGCCAGTTGTCCCTGCACTACGGCGCGGACGACCTCGGCTCGGTGATGCTGGAGGAGAACGTAGTCTCCTCGGCCGGCGCCAGGCACCGCTCCAACCGCATGGAGCTGATCGAGCTGATCCGCGCGGCCGGCCGCGTGCCGGCGCAGCGCGCGACGACGTACGAGCACCTGGTCGTGCACGACGACCGGGCGAACGACCCGGTGGACGACCACGTCGTCTCGCATCTGTCCTCGGTGGCGATCGAGGGGGGCACGGCCCACCCCGAGTTGAAGCTCATCGAGGCCAACTGACGCCGCCGTGCTGACCGTTCACGCCGCAGAGGTCCTGTGGACCGGCCCCGGGCACGAACTCGTCCGGGGCGGGGCGGTGGTGGTGGAGGGCGCGCGGATCGCCTTCGCCGGGCCGTACGAGAAGGTGGTCGCGGAGTGCCCGCGGGCGCGCGTGCGGCGGTGGCCAGGGCTGCTGACGCCGGGGCTGGTCAACCGTGAGGCGGGCTGGCTACTGGAGGCGGTGTACCACCCGGATCCGCGTGAGGCGGAGGCGCTCGGCACCGAGCCGGTGATGAACGCGGCGCTGGCCGCCGCACGGCCGGGTGAGAGCGCCCGGCGGGGCGTCCAGCGGATGCTGGCGCACGGGACGACGGCGGTGGTCGGGCCCTTCGAGGTGCCCGAGGTGCGGGCCGCCGTCGAGCGGGCCGGGCTCGTGGTGGCCGCCGCGGCGCCGTCCGGCGTCCGGTCCGCGACCCCTCTCGACCCGCTGGCCGGGGAGGCCTGTGACGGCGCCTTCACGGCCGCGCCCGTGCCGGGCGGCCGCGCCGACCTCGCCGTCTTCGACGTGCGCACCGACGGCGACCCGCTCGCCGCGCTCGCCGAGGCCGGGGCCGGGACGTGTGTGGCGACCGTGCTCGGCGGGCGGCTCGTCCACCGCCGCCGTTAGGGCGCCGCCCGCCGCCTGCCAGAATGGGCGCGTGACGCGAGCCTCCCTGGACAAGCAGCCGCACGAAGTCGCCGCGATGTTCGACGACGTGGCGGCCAAGTACGACCTCACCAACGACGTGCTGTCCCTGGGGCAGGCGCGGCTGTGGCGCAAGGCCGTGGCGCAGGCCGTCGGCGCGCGCCCCGCCGAGCGCATCCTCGATCTCGCCGCGGGCACGGCCACCTCCTCGCAGCCGTTCGCGGCGGCCGGGGCGTATGTCGTGCCCTGCGACTTCTCGCTCGGCATGCTGCGGGAGGGCAAGCGGCGCCATCCGCACATGCCCTTCACGGCCGGGGACGCCACGAAACTGCCGTTCGCCGACGGGGTCTTCGACGCCGTCACGATCTCCTTCGGGCTGCGCAACGTCCATGACACGGACAGCGCGCTGGCCGAGCTGCTGCGGGTGACCCGGCCCGGCGGGCGCGTGGTGATCTGCGAGTTCAGCCACCCCACGTGGGCGCCGTTCCGCACCGTCTACAGCGAGTACCTGATGCGGGCGCTGCCGCCGGTCGCCACCGCGGTGAGCAGCAACCCCGACGCGTACGTCTACCTCGCCGAGTCCATCCGCGCCTGGCCGGACCAGCCCGCGCTGGCCGCCCGGCTCCAGAAGGCGGGCTGGTCCGAGGTCGCCTGGCGCGATCTGACGGGCGGCATCGTCGCGCTGCACCGCGGCCGAAAGCCCGCGGAACCTGTGAACCCGTAGAACTCGCGGGACCTGTGAACCCGTAGAACCCGTGGGAGAGGCGCCTAGGGGCGGGTGGCGACGGGGAGGCCCGTCGGCTCCTTGATGTGCTTCATCACGATCTGGGAGTTCACCTCCGTCACGCCCGGCAGCGCCGTGATCCGCTCGATCCACAGCCGCTCGTACGTGTCGATGTCCGCGACCGCGATGCGCAGCAGGCAGCCGGGGCTGCCGAAGAGGCGGTAGGCCTCGACGACGTCCGGGAGCTCCTGGAGCGCGGTCTCGAAGGCCTCCACCGTCGCGCGGTCGCGCTGCACCTCCACCGAGACCAGCACCTCGAAGCCGCGGCCGACTGCGGCCGGGTCGAGCACCGCGCGGTAGCCGCGGATCACGCCCTCCTGCTCCAGCTGGCGTACGCGGCGCAGGCACGGGGAGGGGGTCAGGCCCACGCGCTGGGCCAGCTCCTGGTTGGTCAGGCGGCCGTCCTGCTGGAGCTCGCGCAAGATGTTGCGGTCGATGGCGTCCACAGGGCCATTATCTGCCACGGTTCTGGGGATGATGCGCGTCATCTCGCCAGCGCATTGCCGCCGGAATTCTCTATTCTTGCCTCTCGGAAGGTTTTTCGATTTCGGAGAATCCGGGACATTCGGAAATCCGGGACAGGCGAGAGAAGGTGAGCAGGGCATGCGACGGATCGTCGTCGTGACCACGGGCGGGACGATAGCCAGCCGCTGGCAGGGCAACGGCTACGCCGCCGACGCGGCCGGGCACGACGTGCTGGCCGCGGCCGTCGTACCGGACGGGGTCAGGACCGAGATCGTCGACCTGTTCACGGTCAACAGCCCCCGGCTGACCACCGCGCACCAGCTCGCGCTGTTGCGGGCCGTGCACGACGTCCTGGGCGACCCGTCGGTCGACGGCGTCGTCGTCACGCACGGCACCGACACCCTGGAGGAGTCGGCCTTTCTGCTCGACCTCCACCACGGCGATCCCCGCCCCGTTGTCCTCACCGGCGCCCAGCGCCCCCTGGAGGCCGTGGACGGGGACGCGTCGGGGAACCTGTACGACGCGCTGCTGACCGCCGCGAGCGTCGAGGACCTCGGAGTGCTCACCGTCTTCGCCGGGCGGGTGCACGCCGCGCGGGGCACGGTGAAGATGCAGACCGTCGCCGCCGACGCGTTCGCCGATCCGTCCAACGAGCCCGTGGGGAAGGTGGGGTTCGGGCGGGTGCACATCGCGCGCCGGCCCGAGCGGGTCGCGCCGCTCGCCGTTCCGGCGGTGGACGCCGAACTGCCGCGCGTGGACATGGTGATGCACCACGCCGACGCCGATCCGCTGCTCTTCGAGGCCGCGGTGGACGCCGGGGCGCGGGGGGTCGTGCTGGTG
>NZ_LIQY01000740.1 GCF_001418495.1 Streptomyces pathocidini
TTCCCAGGGAGGGGGTGTCCGAGGGGTGTGACTGCCGTTCCGGGGTGGCGAGTTGGTCGGCCGTGGCCTGGAGCCACTGGGACGGGGTCAGCAGGAAGGATGTCTCCTGGAGGTCGATGCGCTGGGGTGGGGCGGCGGGCTCCGCGTCCGGCTCCGTGTGCTCGCCCGCCGGGCCGTACGCCTCCTCGTACCAGTGCGCGACCTCCTCCACCGGGAGGTCCGGCCACAGGGTGGCGTCGCCGGTGTCGCGGGCGATCACCAGGCGGGCGCCGCCGCCCTCCGGGGCGTACGCCACGAAGCCGAGGGCGAACTCTTCGACGCGCACTTCGCGGTGGTGGCCGGCCGGGACGCCCCCGTTGATCCACTGTTCGGCGCGCTCCCGGGCCTGCGCGATGGTCACCACTGCCGCTGTCCCTCCACCGGGACGGCGTGGGCGAAGCCGCCGTCCACCATCAGGTTTGCCACGGTCTCCAGCTCCGGTGGGTCGCCCGCCAGGTGCCGGAGGAATGCGTCGAAGTCCTCGCCGCAGGGCAGGAGCAGGTCCCGTACGCGGTCCTGGAGCGGCAGGCCGTCGTGGTCGCGCGCGTCGTCGTAAGGGCAGAACCAGACGGATCCGGCCGCCTCTCCCCGCACCTTGAGCGCGAGGAGTCCGCCTTGGGCGAAGGCGATGCCCAGGTGGTCCTTGGTGAGGTGGTCGCGCAGGCACTTGTTGACGTAGACGAGGTCGTCGGTGGCCGCCTCGCCGCGGACCGTGAGGAAGGGCTGGTCGAGCAGGAGCCCCAGCTCGGGCGCCAGGGCGCAGCCCGCGGGTGCGGCGCCGCCCGCCGCCTTGAGGAAGGCGCGGTACGGGCCGGGGAGCCGGTGTCCCAGGTGTTCCTCGGTGTCGAGGAGCCGCTCCTCGGTGACGGCGAGGCCGCCGGGGAGGATGAAGTGGGCGGGCCGGGTCTGCGGGAGGGGGCGGGTGCCGCGCTTGTGCTGGTCGACGGCGGCGGTGGCGAGGCCGCCGTGGTGTCTGAGGAGGGCTTTCACTTCGGTGGGGATGAGTTGCATGCGGCGGGAACCGGCGACGTGGTGCCAGGTCCAGCCGTGTGGGGTGGCCACGCGCGGGAGGCCGGTCCAGAGCTCGTGTCCGGCGGCGTGCAGTGCGGCGTTGGCCGAGATGTAGTCGGTCAGCCGTAGTTCGTCGACGCCGAATCCTTCGGGTGGATCGGCGATTTCGGCGGCGGCGCGGGCGTACGGCGTGAAGTCGGGGTAGCCGTACCGGTCCACGCGCACGCCTGCGGGGTGGCGGGCGGCGCGCACGGGGTCGGGGA
>NZ_LIQY01000741.1 GCF_001418495.1 Streptomyces pathocidini
GGTCGGCCCGGCGGTGGCAGCGGGTCCGGTGTCCGCGGCGGGCCCAGTGGCCGCAACAGGCCCGGTGGCCGTGGCGGGTCCGGTGCCGGGCTGGGCGGTCACGGCGGGCCCAGTGGCCGTGGTGGGCTCGGTGGTCGCACCAGGCCCAGTGGCCATGGCAGGTCCGGCGGTCGCAGCAGGCCCCGTGGCCGTGGCGGGTCCGGTGCCGGGGTGGGCGGTTGCCGTGACGGGCGCGGCGGGCCGGGTCGCGGGCTCGGCAGGTGCGGTGGCCGGGCCGTCGGACGGGCTGTTGCCGGGGCCGTTGGCGGAGTTCGTACGGTTCGCGTGTCCTGCGGCGGACTCGGTCATTTGGCGGCGCTCCCTTCGACGATCTCGAGGAGGGCTTCGAGGTCGGCTGGCCGGGTGTGCGGATTGAGGACGGTGGCCTTGAGCCACAGTTTTTCGATGCCGTCGCGGTGGTCGGTGGCGCGGGCCCGGCCGAGGACGGCGCGGCCCTCGGTCATCAGGGCGCGGCGCACGGCACCGACGTGTTCGTCGGTCGCGCCCGCGGGCCGGAACAGCACGGTGGAGAGTGTGGGCCGCTCGTACGCGTCGAAGGCCGGGTGGGCGTCGACGAGGTCGGCGAGGCGCTGGGCGGCGGCGCAGGTGTGCTCGACGAGTTCGGCGAGCCCGGTGCGGCCGAGGGCGCGGAGGGTGACGGCGACCTTGACGACGTCGGGGCGGCGGGTGGTGCGGATCGAGCGGCCGAGGAGGTCGGGGAATCCGGCCTCGGTGTCGTCGGGCGGGTTGAGGTAGTCCTCGCGGTGGCCGAGGGTTTCCAGGGCGGTGGTGTCGGGGACGGCGAGGAGGCCGGCGGGGACGGGCTGCCAGCCGAGTTTGTGCAGGTCAAGGGTTACGGAGTCGGCTCGGGAGAGTCCGTCGAGCCGGCCGGCGAGGGTGCGGCTGAAGAGCAGGGGGGCACCGTAGGCGGCGTCGACGTGGAGCCGGGTGGCGTGGGCGGCGCACACGTCGGCGAGTTGCGGCAGCGGGTCGATCTCGCCGGTGTCGGTGGTGCCCGCGGTGG
>NZ_LIQY01000742.1 GCF_001418495.1 Streptomyces pathocidini
CCCATGGCCCTCGCCGCCCCCGCGCCCCGGCCCGTCCTCATCAGCAGTCATCAGCAGTCCCAGTAGCCTCGTTCACGCCCCAAGGTCTACCACCGACACCCCCCCCAGCCCGCCCGCGTACGCCGCGAGCGCCCCGTCGCGCACCGCACCCACCACCCGTACGTGTCCCCGCTCCCCCATCCGTGCGGCCAGCGCGAGGAGTTCGCGCGCCTGCCGCGGGTCCAGGCAGCGGTCGAAGCCGTCCGCCAGGACGGTCATCGCCTGCCGGGCGGGCAGCACCTCGGCGACATGGTCCATCTCCAGCACGCCCGGCCCGGTCAGCAGAACCAGCGCCAGCGCGAGATGGCGCAGCTCCCCGTCCCCCAACCGTCCGATCGGGGTCGCCCCGCGCTCCCCCCGGTCCAGCACGGCCCGTACCATCCCGTCGTCGAGCAGCTCCGCCGTCAGGTCCGCCACCGGGCCCGAGCAGCCCGCCCGGCAGGCCTCGACCAGGACTCCGTGCCGGATCGCGCACTCCGATCGCGTACGCCGCAGCACTTCGGCCAGGTTCCCGCAGTCGCCGCGCAGCCGCCCCTCCCCCACCGGGACCGGCGCCCGCATCCGCTCGGGCCGCGGATCGCAGGCAAACACCGAGCGCAGGGCGACCAGGGCCTGTTCGGCCGCCGCCAGGACGAGGCGCTGGCCGGGGGTCTTGCCCGCGACCCGCAACGGGAGCAGCGCGGTGCCCAGCAGGTCGTCCGGCAGCGGCGCCCGGGTCACCGGCACGGCACCCGCGGTGTGCCAGGCCGCCTGGACCGTACGCCGCCCCGGGTCGCGCAGCGCGGTGGACAGCAGGATCTGACCGCCTCCGGTCAACCGCTCGCCCACGACGCGCAGTTCGGGCTCGGCCTGGACGGCGAGGTCGAGCCGGACCTCGCCCAGCGGGCCGTCGACCGTACAGCCGATCCGGAATCCGCGCCGCCGCTCGACGAGGTGTTCCCCGAC
>NZ_LIQY01000743.1 GCF_001418495.1 Streptomyces pathocidini
CCCCCCTTCCGCCCGATCCCTCGGAGGTGAGGGCGGAAGGGTAGGGGCCCCGCCCCGATCGGAGGCGGAAAATATGCCGGGCGAATGGGGCGAAAATACGCTCACATCGTGTTCCCCCACCGCTCCCGCAGACCCCCGAGCGGCACGCGCCGCCACCGGGCACGGCACCCGCTCGGACGCCCCGTCCCCGCCCTGCTCCAGCTGCTCACGCTCTCCCTCGCCGCCTGCGGAACCGAGACCGCCGCACACCGGGTCGCGGTTCCGGGTCCGTCATCCGCCGCGCCGGACAAGGCCGTTCACGCTCAGGCGCCCGGCGAGGCGGGCCCCGGGCGCGGCGGGGCCCGGGCCGAGCCGCGGGCGGAGGCGGAGGGCAGGGCGGAGGCGGCCCCCCGGCTCCCCCTCACCGCCGGCCGCACCACCGTTTTCGAGCACGGCGTGCGCGACCGGGCGGACAAGACCGTCGCTCTCACCTTCGACGCCGACATGACCCCCGGCCAGGCCCGCCGCGCGGCGGGCGGCGAGCGGTTCGACAACCCGCCGCTGGTCGACTCGCTGCGCCGGCTGAAGGTGCCCGCGACCGTGTTCATGACCGGCCGGTGGGCGGAGGAGTACCCCGACCAGGCAGTCTTGCTGGACCGCGACCCGCTGTTCGAGGTGGCCAACCACTCGTACAGCCACGGCGCCTTCACGACCCCCTGCTACGGACTGCCGCCCGTCGCCCCGGGCGCGATGGTCCGCGACATCGACCGCGGCTTCGCCGCGCTGCGCCGCGCCGGGGTCTCCCCCGTCCCGTACTTCCGCTTCCCCGGCGGCTGCTTCGACGAGCGCACGCTGCGCGCGGTGACGCCCGCCAAGGTGACGGCGGTGCACTGGGACGTGGTCAGCGGCGACGCCTTCGCCAAGGACGCGGACCGGGTGGCGGAGCAGGTGCTGGGCCAGGTCCGGCCGGGCTCGGTGGTCGTCATGCACCTCACCCTCAGCGCCGCCCCGGCCACGGACGCCGCGGTCCGCCGCATCGTCCCCGAACTCCGCAACCGGGGCTACCGCTTCGTCCGCGTCTCGGAACTGATCGCCAAGACCCCGGGCGCCGTGCACTGAGCCCGAACTTCAGCGGGCGCACGCGGCCGGGCCCCCGACCGTAGGCGTGAGGACGCGATCGGCGGGACCCGCCCTACCCGCCTTCTGGCAGAGACGGGCCGGGACGCGGAGTGGTGCTGCTGAAGCCGAGTTCTTCCCCTG
>NZ_LIQY01000075.1 GCF_001418495.1 Streptomyces pathocidini
CCGCCGCCGCGATCACCCTCCAGGCGGGCGCCGGCTACGCCCCGACCGGTGTCGGCTCGGTGTGCTTCGCCAGCGTCGAGGGCGGCGCCTTCGCCCGGATCCAGGACGACGTACGGCAGTTGCTCGACGCCGGCGCCGGCCGGGGCGGCGTACCGGTCGAGTTCAGCCGGGACGCGTACGGCTACACCTGGCTCCTGGTCCGCCGTCCCGCGGACGACACGGCCTCCCTGGTCAACGACCTCCATGCCGTCAACACCCTTCTGCAGGAGGGCGGTTTCGGGCCGCAGCTGCTCTGCTCGCTCGTCGACTTCCGCGAGGCCGCGGGGGATCGCGCACTCGCGCTGGTCTACCTCTACAAGCGCGGCACGTTCTACCCCTTCGCCCCGATCCCCGGCACGTCCGAGAGGCGCGACAACGCCCTGGAGCTCCAGATCAAGTCGCTGCTCGCGGACGACCTGCGGATCGAGGAGGACCTCGGCCGCTGGTTCCCGGTATGGGGCGCGCCGGGCCTGGGCGCGCCCTCCTGACGTCCTCACCCCGCGCCATGTCCCCGCCCCGCGCAACGTCCTCACCCCGCTCCGTGACGAACTCGGTTGTCCGGCCCGCCAGTTGATCTGGTCGGCCCTTCGAATGTGACAGCGCGGCCCGACTGGCGGCAAGGGGCGTACGCAATCTGTGGATACCGCTGGTAACAAAGGGGGTTGGGGGTCACGGGGCGCAAACCCCTACGGGCGCGTCCACCTCCAGGCGGAGTCGGATCCAGCCTCCGAGGCTGACGTCAACTGTGCCGAACGCCACTACGGTCGGGTGCGTGACTGTGATCGCGACCGAAAGCCTCAGCAAGCGGTTTCCCAGGGTGACCGCGCTCGACCGGCTCTCCGTGGACATCACCCCGGGCGTCACCGGCCTGGTGGGCGCCAACGGAGCCGGCAAATCCACCCTGATCAAGATCCTGCTCGGCCTGTCCCCCGCCACCGAGGGCCGTGCCTCCGTGCTCGGGCTCGACGTCGCCACGCAGGGCAGCGCCATCCGCGAGCGGGTCGGCTACATGCCCGAGCACGACTGCCTGCCACCCGACGTCTCGGCCACCGAGTTCGTCGTCCACATGGCGCGCATGTCCGGGCTGCCGCCCACCGCCGCCCGCGAGCGCACCGCCGACACCCTGCGCCACGTCGGCCTGTACGAGGAGCGCTACCGGCCCATCGGCGGCTACTCGACCGGCATGAAGCAGCGCGTCAAGCTCGCCCAGGCGCTCGTCCACGACCCGCAGTTGGTGCTCCTGGACGAGCCGACCAACGGCCTCGACCCGGTGGGCCGGGACGAGATGCTGGGCCTGATCCGCCGCGTCCACACCGACTTCGGCATCTCGGTCCTGGTCACCTCCCACCTGCTCGGCGAACTCGAGCGCACCTGCGACCACGTCGTGGTCATCGACGGCGGCGCGCTGCTGCGCTCCAGCTCCACCAGCGACTTCACCCAGACCACCGCGACCGTCGCGGTCGAGGTCACCGATACCGACCGCCACCCCGACGGCACGGCCGCCCTGCGCGAGGCGCTCGCCGCCGCGGGCATCGCGGTGCACGCAGGCGGGCGCGCGCCTGGCGCCGGGCACGTCCTGCTGCTGGACGTGGCCGACGACAGCACGTACGACACCGTTCGCGACACGGTCGCAGGACTCGGGCTCGGACTCGTGCGCATGGAGCAGCGCCGCCACCAGATCGCCGAGGTCTTCCGTAAGGAAGACGACCGGGACGACACCCAGGCGCGGAGCGCCGGAGGCCACGATGCAGCCTGAGACCACCGCACCGGCCACGGTGCCGGCGCAGGGCACGGACCCCACCCGTATCCACAACATCGGATACCGCTCCTACGAGGGCGCCCGGCTGGGCCGCGCCTACGCCCGGCGCTCGCTGTTCACACAGAGCCTGCGCGGCGCGTACGGGCTCGGCAGGTCGGCCAAGTCCAAGGTGCTGCCGATGCTGCTGCTCGCCGTGATGTGCCTGCCCGCGGGCATCCTGGTGGCGGTCACCGTCTTCACCAAGGCCAAGGAACTGCCCCTGGAGTACACCAGCTACGCGGTCTACCTCCAGGCGGTCATCGGCCTCTTCCTCGCCTCCCAGGCGCCGCAGTCCGTCTCCCGGGACCTGCGCTTCAAGAGCGTGCCGCTCTACTTCTCCCGCCCCATCGAGCGCGTCGACTACGTGGCGGCCAAGCTCGCGGCGATGGCGTCGGCCCTGTTCATCCTGACCACGGTGCCGCTCCTGATCCTTTATGCCGGGGCGCTGCTGGCCGAACTCGACTTCACCGACCAGACCAAGGGCTTCGCGCAAGGACTGGTGTCCGTGGCTCTGCTGTCCGTCCTCTTCGCCGGCATCGGCCTCGTGGTCGCCGCGCTCACCCCGCGCCGCGGCTTCGGAGTCGCCGCCGTGATCGCCGTGCTGACCATCTCGTACGGCGCGGTGTCCACCGTCCAGGCCATCGCCTACGAGCAGGGCGACCCCGAAGTGGCGGGCTGGCTCGGCCTGTTCTCGCCGATCACGATCATCGACGGGGTGCAGACGAGGTTCCTCGGCGCCACCTCCTCCTTCCCCAGGGAGGCCGGGCCGCCGAGCGCCTTCGCCGGGGTCGTCTACCTGGCCGCCGCCTTGGCGCTGGCCGCCGGCTCGTACGCCCTCCTGATGCGCCGCTACCGAAAGGTCGGGCTGTGACAGTCCACCCGTCGCCCGCCCCCACCCTTCTCAAGAATGGGCTGCGCCCATGACAACCCTGTCTATCGACCACGCCTCCCGCTGGTTCGGGAACGTCGTCGCGGTCAACGACATCACCATGACGATCGGCCCCGGCGTGACCGGCTTGCTCGGCCCCAACGGCGCCGGCAAGTCCACCCTCATCAACATGATGGGCGGCTTCCTCGCCCCCTCCACCGGCACCGTCACCCTCGACGGCACCGCGGTCTGGCGCAACGAGCGGGCGTACCGCCACATCGGCGTCGTCCCCGAGCGGGAGGCGATGTACGACTTCCTCTCGGGCCACGAGTTCGTCCTCGCCAACGCCGAGTTGCACGGCCTGCCCGACCCCGGCGCCGCCGCGCGCAGGGCGCTGGCGACGGTCGAGATGGAGTACGCGGAGAAGCGCAGGATCGCCACGTACAGCAAGGGCATGCGGCAGCGCGTGAAGATGGCCTCCGCGCTGGTGCACGACCCGTCCGTGCTGCTGCTGGACGAGCCGTTCAACGGCATGGACCCGCGGCAGCGCATGCAGCTGATGGACCTGCTGCGGCGGATGGGTGAGGACGGGCGCACGGTCCTGTTCTCCTCCCACATCCTGGAGGAGGTCGAGCAGCTCGCCGCCCACATCGAGGTCGTGGTGGCGGGGCGGCACGCGGCCTCCGGCGACTTCCGCAAGATCCGCCGGCTGATGACGGACCGGCCGCACCGCTATCTCGTACGGTCCAGCGACGACCGCGCGCTGGCCGCGGCGCTGATCGCCGACCCGTCGACGGCGGGCATCGAAGTCGACGTCGAGGAGGGCGGGTTGGGCATCCAGGCCGTGGACTTCGCCCGCTTCACCGAGCTCCTGCCGCGGGTCGCCCGCGAACAGGGCATCCGGCTCTTCACGGTCTCGCCCTCGGACGAGTCGCTGGAGAGCGTTTTCTCCTACCTGGTCGCGGCGTGAGGGGACCCGAACCGATGTCATCGCTCTACCACCCCACCGTGGCCCGCCTCACCTACCGGGCCCTGCTCGGCCGCCGCCGCGCCCTGATCCTCTTCATCCTGCCGGGGCTGCTGCTGGCCCTCTCCCTG
>NZ_LIQY01000076.1 GCF_001418495.1 Streptomyces pathocidini
CGCGTTCCTCGCCGGCGGCACCTCCGCGTTCGTCACGCACGACAAGTCCGTCGGCCTCAGCGTCGACGGCGACCCCCGCACCCTTCACACGTTCGCCGACGACGTGCAGGAGCTGCTGGAGGACGAGGGCGTCGAGCTCGGCCCGCACGACCTGGTGTCTCCCGCCCCCGAGGAGCCCCTCGACAACGGCGACGAGGTCGTCGTACGCCACGGCCGCCTCCTGTTTCTCACCCTCGACGGCGAGCCCCGCCGGGTGTGGACCACGGCCTCCACCGTCGAGGGCGCGCTTCAGGAGCTCGGGGTGCGCGTCGAGGGCGCGTACCTCTCCGCCGCGCGCCACGCGGAGATCCCGCGCGCCGGGCTCGCGCTCGACGTCTGGACCGAGCGGGCCGTGACGCTCCTGGCCGACGGGCGCGAGCGCACGATCCGTACGAACGCCGCCACCATCGGGGACGCTGTCGACCAGGCCGGCATCGAACTGCGCGGCCAGGACACCACGTCCGTCCCGCAGGGCAGTGTGCCGCGCGACGGCCAGACGGTCTCGGTCATGCGGATCACCGGCACGAAGGAGGTGCGGGAGGAGCCGGTCCCGTACCGGACCGTCCGCCGCCTGGACCCGGAGCTTTTCCAGGGCACGGAGGTCGTCGTCCGCCCCGGCCGGCAGGGCGCGGAGCGCGTCACGTACGCCCTGCGCACCGTCAACGGCGTACGGCAGAAGCCGAGGAAGCTGCGCGCCGAGGTCGTGCGCCGCCCGCAGGCGCAGATGGTGCACGTCGGCACCCGGCCGCTGCCGGTCTCCGTCGCCGGCGCGGAGGGGCTGAACTGGGGCGCGATGGCGCGCTGCGAGTCCGGCGGGCGGCCGGACGCGGTGGACGCCTCCGGCACGTACGGCGGGCTGTACCAGTTCGACACCGCCACCTGGCACCACCTCGGCGGCCGCGGCCGCCCCCAGGACGCGCCGCCCGCCGAGCAGACCTACCGCGCCAAGAAGCTGTACGTGCAACGGGGGGCGGGTCCGTGGCCGCACTGCGGCCGTAAGCTTCACCAGTGAGCACCAGCCCCACCCACGACCGGCCCGACGAGCCCGGCCCCCTCCTGGGCCCGGCCGACATCCGCGAACTCGCCGCCGCCCTCGGCGTACGCCCGACCAAGCAGCGCGGCCAGAACTTCGTCATCGACGCGAACACGGTCCGGCGGATCGTGCGCACCGCGGATGTGCTCCCCGACGACGTGGTCGTCGAGGTCGGCCCCGGGCTCGGGTCGCTGACCCTGGCTCTGCTGGAGGCCGCGGACCGGGTGACGGCGGTCGAGATCGACGACGTGCTCGCCGCCGCGCTGCCGGCGACGGTCGCGGCGCGGCTGCCGGAGCGCGCGGACCGCTTCGCGCTCGTGCACTCCGACGCGCTGCACGTCACCGAGCTGCCCGGGCCCGCCCCGACCGCCCTGGTCGCCAACCTGCCCTACAACGTGGCCGTTCCCGTGCTGCTGCACATGCTGGCCGCGTTCCCGACGATCGAGCGGACGCTGGTGATGGTGCAGTCCGAGGTCGCCGACCGGCTCGCGGCCCCGCCCGGCTCCAGGGTGTACGGGGTGCCGTCGGTGAAGGCCGCCTGGTACGCGCAGGTGAAGCGGGCCGGGGCCATCGGGCGCAACGTCTTCTGGCCCGCACCCAATGTCGACTCCGGTCTGGTCTCGCTGGTGCGGCGCGCGGAGCCGCTGAAGACCTCGGCCTCGCGCGAGGAGGTGTTCGCCGTCGTGGACGCGGCGTTCGCGCAGCGCCGCAAGACGCTGCGCGCGGCGCTCGCCGGCTGGGCGGGATCGGCCGCGGCGGCCGAGGCCGCGCTGGTGGCGGCCGGGGTCTCGCCGCGGGCGCGCGGGGAGGCGCTGACGGTGGAGGAGTTCGCGCGGATCGCAGAGAAGAAGGGGACCACGGAGAAGCAGGGGACCGTGGAGAAGAAGGGGACTGCGGAGAAGTCGGGGACCGTGGAGGAGCAGGGGGGCTCGCTGTGAGCGGCGCGGCGGTGTCGGTACGGGTTCCGGCCAAGGTCAACGTCCAGCTGGCGGTGGGCGGGGCGCGCCCCG
>NZ_LIQY01000077.1 GCF_001418495.1 Streptomyces pathocidini
CGCCGCCCCCGACCCGGCCGGCCTGCTCGACCACCGCGCCGCCCACCCCGAGGTGCACGACGTGCTGGTCACCGGCGGCGACCCGATGGTGATGACCACCGAGCGGCTGCGCTCCCACCTGGAACCGCTGCTGGAGGTGGAGTCGGTGCGCACCATCCGGATCGGCACCAAGTCCGTGGCCTACTGGCCGCAGCGGTTCGTCTCCGACCAGGACGCGGACGACGTCCTGCGGCTCTTCGAGCGGATCGTGGCCTCGGGGCGGCAGCTGGCGGTCATGGCCCACTACAGCCACCCGCGCGAACTGGAGACGGATGTGGCCCGGCGGGCGCTGGCCCGGATCCGCGCCACCGGCGCGGTCGTCTACTGCCAGGCGCCGCTGATCGCGCACGTCAACGACGACGCCCGGACCTGGGGCGAGCTGTGGCGGGCGCAGCTGGCGGCGGGCGCGGTGCCGTACTACCTCTTCGTGGAGCGGGACACCGGCCCGCACGACTACTTCAAGGTGCCGCTCGCCAAGGCGGCGGACATCTTCCGCGCCGCCTACCGCACCCTCCCCGGGCTCGCCCGCACGGTGCGCGGGCCGGTCATGTCCGCGACGCCGGGCAAGGTCGCCGTGGACGGGGTCGAGGAGTCGCCGCGGGGGCGGTTCTTCCAACTCCGGCTGCTCCAGGCGCGCGACCCCTCCCTGGTCGGCCGCCCCTTCCGGGCCCGCTACTCGGCCACGGCCGCCTGGCTCGACGAACTGGAAGCGTGCCCGGAGACCCCGGCGGACCTGGCGGCGGCCGTCTTCGGGCAGGGAACGTCCCGGGCGGCCGAAACCCCCGGGTCAGCGGAGAGGACCACCCAGCGATGACCATCCCTCTCATGTCACCCAACCTGGCCCTCAACCAACTCGTCGACCGTCGCCGCGCCGCCGGCGACCCGCTGCTCCATCTCGCCTTCGGCGAGGCCCGGCTGCCCCTGCTCCCCGGCCTCGCCCGCGAACTGGCGGCCGGGGCCGACCGCACGGCGTACGGGCCGGTGGCGGGCGGCGAGGCCGTACGCGCCGCCGCCGCGGGGTACTTCACCCGCCGCCGCCTGCCCACCGGGCCCGACCAGATCGTGGTCGCCCCTGGCAGCAAGCCGCTGCTGGCCGCACTCCAACTCGTCCTCCCCGGCGACGTGCTGCTGCCCCGGCCCGCGTGGAACACCTACGCCCCGCAGGCCCGGTACGCGGGCAAACGCGTCTTCGGAGTTCCGATCCCGCGGGAGTGCGGCGGCGTGCCCGAGCCGGGCGTGCTGCGGGACACCCTCCGCACGGCCAGGGCCGCCGGGCACGACCCCCGCATTCTGATCCTCACCCTCCCCGACAACCCCACCGGCACCCTCGCCCCGCCGCCGCTGGTACGGGAGTTGTGCGCCATCGCGGAGGAGGAGGACCTGCTGATCGTGTCCGACGAGATCTACCGCGACCTCGTCCACGACCCCCGGGCCACCCCGTACGTGAGCCCGGCCGAGCTCGCCCCCGAGCGCACGGTCGTGACCACGGGCCTGTCCAAGACCCTCGGGCTCGGCGGCTGGCGCATCGGCGCGGCCCGCTTCCCCGCCTGCGCGCGGGGCGAACGGATCCGGGACGGGGTCGTGTCGGCGGCCAGCGAGCTGTGGTCGACCCTGGCCGGGCCCATGCAGCGGGTCGCCGAGTACGCCCTTGCCGAACCCCCCGAGATCCGCGAGCGGTTCGCGGCGAGCGCCCGGCTGCACGGCGCCGTCGCGCGGGCCGTGCACGCCCTCGCGGTCCGGGCGGGAGCCCGCTGCGCGCCGCCCACCGGCGGGTTCTACGTCTACCCCGACTTCGAGCCGCTGCGCGAGGAGCTGGCCGGGCGCGGCGCCAAGGACTCGGCCTCGCTGGCGGAACGCCTGCTGGTGGACTCCGGCATCGTCGTGCTGCCCGGACACCACCTCGGCGACGAACCGGCCGCCCTGCGCTTCAAGGCCGCCACCAGCCTGCTCTACGGCGACGAGCGGCAGCAGCGGGAAGCCCTCGAAGCCGGGGACCCGGTGCGCCTTCCCCACATCGCCGCCACCCTCACCAGGCTCGAGGAGGGCTTCGCCGCACTGACCGGAGGTACGCGATGACGCACCCGATGAAACACCTGCCCGCCACGGAGGACACCTTCCGGGAACTGGCCGGGGCCGCCGACCGCCTGCTGACCGACCTGGACCGGCTCACCGACGCCGACATCGCCGCCCCCTCCCGGCTCTCCGGCTGGACGCGTGGGCACGTCCTCAGCCATCTGGCCGCCCAGGTACCGGCGTTGGAGCGGCTGCTGGAGTGGGCGCGCACCGGCGTGGAACGCCCCCAGTACGCCGACCTGCGGGCGCGGGACGCCGAGATCGAGGCGGGCGCGGGCCGCCCGGCCGCCGAGCTGGCGGCCGAGGTGCGGCGCACCGCGGCCCACTTCCAGCAGGCCGTCGAGAACCTCTCCGAACCCGCCTGGAAGGCCGTCATCCGGCCCTTCACCGGGGAGTTGTGCACCCCCGAACGCATCCTGGTGATCCGGCTGCGCGAACTGGAGGTCCACCACGCGGACCTGGACCTCGGCTACGGGTTCGCCGACATCCCCGACGCGGCCCTGCGCACCATCACCGAGGACGTGGCCGGCCACCTGGCCCAGGCGACCGCGGCCACCACCTTCGAGCTGCGGGACGAACAGGGCGCCCCCATCCACCGGTTCGGCACCGGCGGCCCGACCGTCACCGGCACCCGGCCCGACGTGCTCGCCTGGCTCACCGGCCGCTCCGCGGGCGAGGGGCTCACGACGGCGGACGGGGCCGCCCTGCCCGCGCTACCGGGCTGGATCTGACCGTGCCGGAACCGACAGACCCGTACGAGACGGCGCGGCACGTGACCCGGCCGCACGCGACAGACGAGGTGAGCGTGAACGCCATCCCCGCCGCCCAGCGGCGACCGCATGACCCGGACCCCGACACGGTCGACGCCGGGCTGCTGGACTGCGTCCAGGCCAACCTGGGCGTCCTCGCCGACCACCACCACGGCCCCGGAACCCACCTGAGGCTGGGCGCCCGGCTGCGCTTCCACTGCCACCCGGGCGAGGACGGACTGCCGACCGTGGACCCGCCGCTCGACACCCATCTGGCCGAGGCCGAGCGGGTGCTGGGGCTGCGCGTTGCCACCCGCGCGCGCCTGGCCGGCGAGGGGCTGCTGGACGCCGTACGCGCCGCGGGCGGCGCCCACCGCTACGTCGTGGCCGACGCCCACGCCCTGCCCTGGCTGCCCTACCACCGCCGCGCGCACATGGACCACAGCTTCCTGCTGGCGGCCGGACCCGACGGCTGGCACGTCACCGACGCCTACCGCAACGAGACCCGATGGGGTGCGGCCGACCCGGGGCAATGGACCCTCGCCGACAGCCAGTTGGCGGAGATCACGACCGCCGAGGTCCTGGACCTGCGACCCGTGGAACTGCCGAAGGAGCCGGACCCGGCCTGGGAGAACGGCCCCACCGAGGAGTACCTGGCCGCGTACGGGACGTGCCCCGACCGGGCACGGGCGCTGCACCGGCTCACCGCCGAGACCTGGCTGCTGACCCGCGCCCGGAAGCTGCACGCCCGGTACCGCGAGCGGGCGGGACTCCCCGTGGACCAGGACCATCTGCGCCGCTGGGACGCCGTCCAGGAGCAGACCTACCTCGCCCACCGCCGCGTCGAGCGGGGCAGGGCCGAACCTTCCGGTCTTCTCCAGCGGCTGCGCGAGGCCCTGGCCGCCGACGAGGCCGCCTTCGGCGGCGGCAACACCACGAGCCACGGCTCGGCCGCTTCGGAGCCGGGCCCCGCCGACGCGGCACTGCGCCGCTCCGTGGCCGCGATCGTCGCCGCCGTGCTGGGCGCGGCCGAGCCGGACCTGCTCGACGGCGCCGCCTTCGACACGTACGCGACCTTCAGCTCCTTCCGCCTCGTGGAGATCATCGAGCGCCTGGAAGCGGAGCTCGACCTCGAACTCGACCCCGACGCGCTCGTACCCGAGAACCTGCACCGCGTCGACGACCTCTGCCGCATAGCCCGCTGACCACCCCGCAATCCCGGATCTAGGACCCTTCCCATGGACCAACGCTTCACCGAACTCCTCCGCCCCTTCCTGAAATTCACCCCCGGCGGCGCTGCCGGCGAACCCGTCGCGATCACCCCCGAGACCGACCTGCGCGCCCTCGGCATCGATTCCATGCAGGCCATCGAACTGCTCTTCGCCATCGAGGACGCCTTCGCCATCTCGCTGCCGGACGAGGAGCTCAACGACACCACCTTCGCCACCGCCGGAAGCCTGTGGAACGCCGTCGCCGCACAGCTGACGGCCCCGACCGGCCCGGTGGCGCCGTGACCGGCACCTTCGCCCCCGCGGAGCGCACCGCGCGCGTGGCCAAGGTCGCCGAGGAGCACCTGGCCCGAACCGACCGCGAAGCCGCCTTCCCCGTCGAGGCCCTGGCCGAAATGCGGGACTCCGGGCTGCTCGGACTGCTCGTGCCCGCCGCGTACGGGGGCCTCGGCGGAGGCCCGGCGGACCTGATCGAGGCCGGCATGGCGCTGGGCCGGGCCGACACCTCCGTGGGCATGATCCTCGCGATGCACTGCCAGCAGGCCGCCGCCGTGGTGCGGTACGGGAGCGAGCCGCTGCGCGCCGACCTGCTGCCGCGTATCGCGGCCGGGCAGGTGTACCTCGCATCCGTCACCACCGAGGCGGGCAAGGGCGGCCACCTGCTCAGCGCGGAGGCCCAGTTGGGGGAGGAGGCCCCGGGCGCCGCGCTGACCGTCGACCGGTTCGCGCCCATCGTCACCGGCGGGGCGCACGCCGACGGCTTCCTCATCACCATGCGCAGCCCCGGCGCGGTCTCCGAGAACCAGGTCTCCCTGGTCTACGCCGACCGCGCCCAGCTGGACATCAGCGGTTCCGGGGACTGGCAGCCGCTCGGGATGCGGGCCAGCCACAGCCTCCCGCTCAAACTCACAGGCAGCGTCCCCGCCCACCAACTGCTGGGCGGACACGGCGGGTTCCATGAAATCGCCGCCACCGTCTTCGGCCCGCTGGCGCACCTGGGCTGGTCGGCCGTCTGGCTCGGCACCGCCGCCGGTGCGCTCTCCCGCGTCCTGCGCCTCCTGCGCTCACCGGAGAGCCGGGGCCGGTTCGACATCACCTCCGAACTGCTGCTGACCCGCCTCTCCCGGGCACGGCAGCGCCTCGACACCGTCCACGCCCTGCTGCGCCACACCCTCGCGATGGTGGAATCCGACGGCGACCTCACGGAGACCAGGAGCCAGCTCCTCCTCAACTCCCTGAAGATCACCGCCTCCGAGCAGTGCCACGCCGCCGTGGAGGACCTGATCGACGCGGTCGGGCTGCGCCACGGCTACCTCAAGGACTCGCCCACCCGCCTCGAACTCGCCCTGCGCGACCTGCGGTCCGCCGCGCTCAACTACAGCAACGACCGGCTCCACCTCGCCGACGGCCGCCTCGCCCTGCGCGACCAGGGGGTGCACTTTGCCTGAGACGGCAAGCGCGCGGGAGCACGGCGCGCGGCCGGGCTCCCAGGCCGCCCCGCCGCCCTCCCCGCCGCACTCCCAGCCGGACTTCGACGCCCTCGACGCCCTGCCCCGCACCGCCACCGGACGCGAACTGTGGACCGCCCTCGGCGCGGCGGGCCTCACCGCCTGGTGCTACCGCGACAGCGGCACCGTCGCCTCCGGCGTGCACCCCGACCGGCTGGCGCGAGTCCTGGCCGCAGCCGACGCGCGGTTCGCCATCCCCACCACCCTCTCGGCCAGTGTCCAACTGGCCACCGCCCTGCCAGTACTGGCCACCGACCCCCGCCCCCTCGCGCGGCGGGAACTCGCGCGGGCCGTAGCGGGCGAGAGCGCCGTCGCCCTGGCGGCCACCGATGTAACCGCCGGCACCGACCTGACGGCGCTGCGCACCGAGGCCCGTATCAGCGACGACGGGGTCGAGGTCCACGGCGCCAAGGCGTGGATCGCCAACACCACCACGGCCGACCACTTCCTCGTCCTGGCCCGGCACCGCACCGGCCGCCACTTCACCCACTTCACCTGGGTGCTCGTACCGGCCGACGCCCCCGGCGTGACGGTACGCCCCGCCGACTCGGCCCTCTTCGGCTCCTCCGGCGTGGGAGACGTGGAGTTCGACGGCGTACGGCTGGGCCGCGAGCACCTGGTCGGCCGCACCGGCATGGGCCTGCCCGCCTTCGCCCGCCACATCGCCACCGAACGCCTGGCGGGCGCGCTGTGGGGCACGGCCCTGTGCCGCCGCGCCCTGGAAGACACCCACCGGCACCTCACCACCCGCGCCCACGGCGACGGCACCCTGTGGGAACTCGACGCCGTACGCCAGCGCTTCGCCGCCTGCCTCGTCCGCGTCCGCGAACTGCACGCGCTGTCCCGCCAGTTGGGCGACCGCGTGGCGTACGCGTACGACACCGGGGCCGCCGCCACGCTGAAGGCGGCGGCCGGCGCGACGGTCGGCCACGTCCTGGGGGAGTGCGCGCAACTGTGGGGCGCGGCGGGCTTCACCACCGGCGGAATCCAGGAAACCCGGGCCCAGGCGGCCCTGTTCGGCATCGGCGGAGGAGCGACAGAGGTCGTCCTGTCAGCGGTGGCCGACACGGCCGAGACCATCCTGGCGGAGCTGGCGAACGACCTCGCCGGGCCCGGAGAAGACGCGCCCGCGTGTGGCGGCGCCCTCCCGAAAGCAGCCGCAACCGGCCCCGAGCAGGGCACCGACGTGCCGCGGCCCGGCCTGGGCCTGCCCCGGCCGGGCGGCGGGGAGCCGGCGGACGGCCTCACCTGCCCGGGCGGGGGCGCGTCTGTGTGGGGCGGTGCTCCGCTGGACGTGGGCGAGGCAGGGCCTGAACAGGGCGCCGAGGCGCGGCAGCCGGGCCTTGGCCTGCCCCGGCCGGAGAACGGGCAACCCGCGCCGGGCGGCGGTCAGCTCCCGCCACCGGCCCGCCAGAATCTGCCGCACCAGCGGGGCGCGGGACGGTGACCCTGCGGGTCGAGCCGTCCGTCGCCCCTGCCCCGCGGCACCCGGAGCCCTGGCAGGTCGCCGATGGGGTGTGGCTGGCGGTGGCCGCCTACGCGGACGGGTCCGGGGCCGCGCTGCCGAGCGAACGGGCCCAGGCGGTCGGTATGCCGGACTGGCGCGCCAGGGAATTCCTCGCCGGGCGGGGGGTGTTGAGGGCGCTGCTCGAGAGCGTCGCGCCGTACGCCGCCACAGCGACCGTCGTCCGCGACCGGCGCGGCAAGCCGCATCTGGCGGGCCACCCGGACCTCGGCGTCAGCGTGTCGCATGACGGGGGTACGGCGGCGGCCGCGGTGGCCACCGGCCGGGCCGTCGGCGTGGACGTGCAGCACCCGCCCGCCGGCGGTGCGGCGCCCGCGCTGGCCCGCCGCTGTCTCCGCGGACACCACGACACCCTCGCCCGCCTCCCCGCCGCCGGCGCGGCCGCGGAGCTCGCCTGGGTCTGGACCGCCCAGGAGGCCTGCGTCAAGGCCACCGGGCAGGGCGTCGCCGGGCGCCCCTGGGAGATCGACGTACCGCTCGGCGGGCGCGCCGGGACCTGGCGCGAGCACCGCTGGCTGAGCCTGCGCGAGCACTCGGCCACCCCCCTGAGCTGCGCCTTCAGTCAAGAAGAGAGGTGAACGACGGTGGGCGAACAGCGCGCGCTGTACGACTGGTTCGCGGCCTCGGCCGCGGCATACCCCGACCACCCCGCCCTGGAAGTGGGCAGCAGCACCCTGACCTACGCCGAGCTGGCGGCCCTCGCCGACCGGCTCGCCGCGGAACTGCTGCGCCTGCTCGAAGACCGCGGCAGCGGCCAAGGCCGCACCGCGCCGCACCGGATCGGACTGCTGGTCTCTCGCACGGTCGTCGCGTACGCCGGATACCTGGCCGTACAGCGGCTGGGCGCCACCGCCGTACCACTCGGGCCGTCCTTCCCCGCGGAGCGCAACGCGACCGTCGTACGGAAGGCCGCGGTGGACGCGGTGCTCTGCGACGGCGGCCCGGGCACGGACCAGGAACTCCCGGCCCCAGTGCTGCGGGTGGTCGCGGCGGACCTGCCGTACGCGGCCGCGCCGACGGCGCTCCCGCTCCCCGCACACCGCCCCCGCCCCGAAGACCTGGCCTACATCCTCTTCACCTCCGGCTCCACCGGCGCCCCCAAGGGCGTCCCCATTCGGCACCGTAATGTGAACGCCTATCTCGCCCACGTGGTTCCCTGCCACGGCACGGGCCCCGGCGCCCGCCTCTCCCAGACCTTCGACCTGACCTTCGACCCCTCGGTCCTGGACCTGTTCGCCGCCTGGGGCACGGGAGCCACCCTGGTCGTGCCCACCAGGGGCGAACTGCTCTCACCCGTACGCTTCGTCAACCGGCGCCGCATCACCCACTGGAACTCCGTCCCCTCCGTCATCTCCATCGCCGACCGGCTCCGCGCGCTCAAACCCGGCAGTATGCCCACCCTGCGCCGCAGCACGTTCTGCGGTGAGCCGCTGACGCTGCGGCAGGCCGAGGCCTGGCAGCGGGCGGCCCCCGGCAGCACGGTCGAGAACAGCTACGGCCCGACCGAACTGACCGTCACCTGCACCACCCACCGCCTGCCGCGCGACCCGGACCTGTGGCCGAGGCCGGCGAGCGGCACGGTCCCGATCGGGACCCCTTACCCGGGCGTGGAAACCCTCCTGCGGGACGGCGAGTTGAGCGTGCGGGGCCCGCAGCGCTTCCCCGGCTACCTCGACCCGGCGGACAACGCCGGACGCTTCCTCGCCCCCGACGGCACCCCGTACGACCCGGCGACCCCGCTCACCGACGCCCACTGGTACCGCACCGGCGACCGCGTTGAACCGCTGCGGGCGCCCGGTGGTGCACTCGTCCACCTGGGACGCCTCGACGATCAGGTCCAAGTGCACGGCTACCGCGTGGAGTTGGGTGAAGTGGAAGCGGCGCTGCGCGCTCAGCCGGGGATCACGGAGGCGGTCGTCCTGGCGACGGCCACCCCCGACGGCGGCACGGAACTGTCCGCCGCCTACACCGCGGACCCGGCTGTCCACCCCGAGCCCCCGCACC
>NZ_LIQY01000078.1 GCF_001418495.1 Streptomyces pathocidini
CCCCCCGCACCACGCCCACACCGCGAGCGCAGCGGTCGGGAGCGTCGCCTACGTGTCCGACGAGAAGCGGATTGCCCGCGAGGGGATTCGCGCGTCGCACCACACGCGGATGCCCGACTTCAGTTCGTTGTCCGCTCCCACCTGCGCCCCGTCGCCGATCACCGCGTCCGTGAGGACCGTACGGGCGCCCACGCGGGCCCCGGCGCCGATGAGGGAGTCGTGGATCTGGGCGCCGGGTTCGATCGTGGCACCGTCCAGGACCGTGCTGCCGTGGACGCGGGCCCCGGCGCCGACGGAGGCGCCGGACCCGACGACCGTACCGCCGGTGAGCTTCGCGTCGGAGGCGATCTCGGCGCCCTCCAGCACGAGCCGGTCGCCGCAGCGGCCGGGCACGGCCGGGGACGGGGCGTGCCCGAGCACCAGGTCGGCCGAGCCTCGGACGAACGCCTGGGGGGTGCCCAGGTCTAGCCAGTAGGTGGAGTCGACCATGCCCTGGAGGTGCGCGCCCGCTTCAAGCAGGCCGGGGAAGGTCTCGCGCTCGACGGAGACGGGTCTGCCGGTGGGGATCGCGTCGATGACCGAGCGGTTGAAGACGTACGCGCCCGCGTTGATCTGGTCGGTGACGATCTCCTCGGGCGTCTGCGGCTTCTCCAGGAAGGCGGTGACGCGCCCGTCGGCGTCGGTGGGGACCAGGCCGAAGGCGCGGGGGTCCTCGACGCGGGTGAGGTGGAGGGAGACGTCGGCGCCCGAGGCGGTGTGGGTGTCCACCAGGGCGCGGATGTCCAGGCCCGTGAGGATGTCGCCGTTGAAGATCAGTACGGGGTCGCCGGGGGCGGAGTGGAGGTGGGAGGCGACGTTGCGGATGGCGCCGCCCGTGCCGAGCGGCTCGCGCTCGGTCACGTACTCCAGGTGCAGCCCCATCGAGGAGCCGTCGCCGAAGTACGGCTCGAAGACCTCGGCGAGGTAGGAGGTGGCGAGCACGATGTGCTCGACGCCGGCCGCGCGGGCGCGGGCCAACTGGTGGGTGAGGAAGGGCACACCGGCGGCCGGCACCATGGGCTTGGGGGTGTTGGCGGTGAGCGGCCGCAGCCGCGTCCCCTTGCCGCCGACCAGGAGGATCGCTTCGGTCACCTTGTCTTCTGCTTCCTGCCGGGGCCGGTCGGTCGGCGCCAGTGTAAGCAGACGCCGGCCGGCTGCCGCGGACTGACGCACAGGCCCGCGGGCAGCCGACCGGGTCGGCGGAACGGGCCGGGTCAGCGGCCCTGGAGCTGGCTCGCGGACCACCGGGCCGAGGGGAGCTTTCGGTACAGCTCCGCGCCGGGGCAGGAGGTGACGAAGCCGTCGCGGTGCCCGGAGATCACGTTGAGGGTGACCCTGGCACCCCGCTTGTACTTGTTGCTGCCCGCGGAGACCAGGGTGGTCCTGCCACGCGGGTTCGCCCCGAAGAGCCCGAGCTTCCAGGCGGTGAGCTGGGAGACGCCCCGGACGGCGGCGGCGGACGGGTTGGACTTGGAGTAGGTGCCGAGGACGGCGACGCCCATGGTGTTGGAGTTGAAGCCCAGGGTGTGGGCGCCCATGACCGGCCTGGCGACGCCGCCGGCCCGGCCCTCGTAGATGTTGCCGCACTTGTCGACCACGAAGTTGTAGCCGAAGTCACGCCACTTGAGGCTTCTGACGTGGAAGCGGTAGATGCCGCGGAGGATGGCCGGGACCTGGCTGCAGCTGTAGGTGTTGCCGGTCGCGCTGTGGTGGACGAACGCGGCCTTCACCGTCTTGGTGTAGATGAAGCCGCCCGTGCGCAGGCGCTCGTCGGCGCCCCAGCCGGCGCGGGTGACGATGCGCGGGCGCGGACCGACGTACGGGCGGGAGTTGGGGCCGTTGCTGCCCGTGGAGCCCTCGTCCTCGTCCTCGTCTTCGTCCTCGCGGTCGTCCTCCCGGTCCGAGTGGTCCTCCGGGCTGATCTCCTTGGCGCCCATGTCGGCGTAGTCGCCGTTGACGGCGGAGGCGGCGGCAGCGGCCTGGGCCATGCCCGCGTAGTCGGGGAGGTCGCCCGGGTCGATGAGATCGATGCGCAGGCCGTCGGGCAGGAAGTCGCCGGGGCCGTCGGCGGGTTTGCGGTTCGGCAGGGCGCGGACCTGGATTCCGACGGACCTGCCGACCCAGAGCGGGGCGCTGCCGCCCCGGGCTTCCGCGGGCCGCCGGTCAGGGGAGTCGAGGTCGGGCTGGTCGTCGCTGTGGGTCTGGACCTCCTCCCACTCCGACCAGTCGCCGGTCTCGGCGTCGCGGGTGCGGACCTCTGCCTGGCCGTGGAATTCGGAGGCGGGGTCGTTCCAGACGATGCCGACGAGGGAGAAGGGTTTGACCTCCCGTTCGGGTAGTCCGTAGGCCCGCACGCCCTCCGGTACGGCGGCGCGGGCGCGGTCGGATCCGGTGAGCGGGGAGAGCGGCAGCGACTGTGTGCTGCCCGCCAGTTGGGAGGCGGGGGCGGAGTCGGTGGGTGCGGCGGTCGCTCCGGAGGACAGGGCGAGCGGGACCGTCAGTGCGGCGGCGCAGGCGACGCCGATCGAGGAAGCAAGGAGTGCACGCATAGTCAGATCGTGGCCTTAATGCGACAAATCTGTCTATTCGTGACATGACGATCCGTCGGCCGAACCGGTGGCTCCGGGGCCCCCGGTCACCCGCATCGGCGTACTCCGTGCGCGTACGCTTGCGCGGGTGAACGCCACCGATGGGACCCCCGCCGACCTGCTACGATCCGCGCTCGCCGCGGATCCGGCCCGCCCGCTGGTCACCTTTTACGACGACGCCACCGGGGAGCGTGTCGAACTCTCCGTCGCGACCTTCGCCAATTGGGTGGCGAAGACGGCCAATCTGATCCAGGACGACCTCGGAGCCGAGCCCGGCGACCGGGTGGCGCTGCTGCTGCCCGCGCACTGGCAGACCGCCGTCTGGGTGCTGGCCTGTTCGTCCACGGGCGTCCTCGCGGACCTGGGCGGCGACCCGGCGTCCGCGGCGGTCGCGGTCAGCGGCCCGGACGCGTTGGAGGAGGCGCGGGCCTGCCGCGGGGAGCGGGTGGCGCTGAGCCTGCGGCCGCTGGGCGGGCGCTTTCCGCAGGCCCCGCAGGGGTTCCTGGACTATGCCGTCGAGGTGCCGAGCCAGGGCGACCGGTTCGCGCCGTACTCCCCCGTCGATCCGGACGCGCCGGCCCTGGCCTTCGCGGGCGGCGGGGAACTGACGGGGCGGCAGGTGATGGAGCGGGCCGGGGCGGACGCGGCGACCCGGGGGCTGACGCCGGTTTCCCGGCTGCTGTCGGGGCTGCCGTACAACACATGGGACGGGCTGTCGGCCGGGCTGCTGGCGCCGCTGGCGGCGGGCGGTTCCGTGGTGCTGTGCCGCCACCTCGACCGGCTGGCGCCGGGCGCGCTCGACCAGCGGCGGGAGAGCGAACGGGTCACGGGCACCGCCATCTGACGGGTCTTTCGCCCGGCGCGGGCGATGATGCGACGCGTACAACCATGCGAGGCACTCGCCGGTCTACTCCTGACGGCGGGGCGCGTGCGGCGCGACGCCGCACGGCGACGCGTGGCGCCGCCCGACTCCGCCGAGTTCCGTGAGGGATGGACGCAGAAGTGACCCACAGCGCTGGTACGCCCACCGATCCGGAGGGCGGCGGCCCCGAGAGCTCCGCGGAGACCGGAGGGGGCCGAAGACCCCAGTGGCCGCGGTGGGTCGCACTGGCCGGCTCGGTGGTGGTGCTGGCGGCGGCCGGGGTGGGCTGGACCGCGTACCAGAAGCTCGAGGGCAACATCACCACGGACACCGGCACGGCGGCCGAGCTGAAGCGGTACGAGAAGCAGCGCCCGGCGCCCATGGCGCACGACGCCCAGAACATCCTGCTGATCGGCTCGGACTCGCGCAGCGACAAGAACGCCGAGTACGGCAGGGACACCGGCACCCAGCGCTCGGACACCACGATCCTGCTGCACCTGGCGGCGGACCGGGAGAGCGCGACCGCAGTGTCGATCCCGCGCGATCTGATGGCGGAGGTCCCCAGCTGCCGCGGGGCGGGCGGTGAGCGGACGAGGGCCCAATTCACCCAGTTCAACACGGCGTTCGAGCTCGGCGGGCCGGCCTGCACGATCCGTACGGTGGAGAACCTGACGGGCATCCGGGTCGACCACCACATGATCGTGGACTTCACCGGCTTCAAGAAGATGGTCAACGCGGTACAGGGGGTGGAGGTGTGCCTGAAGGAGCCCATAAACGACGAAGAGGCACATCTGGAGCTGCCCGCCGGGCGGCAGAAGCTGGACGGCGAGGACGCGCTGGGCTTCGTACGCGCCCGCTACAGCATCGGCAACGGCAGCGACACCGAACGCATGGACCGGCAGCAGCAGTTCCTCGGCTCACTGGTGAAGAAAGTGCGCAGCAATGGTGTGCTTTTGAACCCGGCGCGGCTGTATCCGCTGCTGGACGCGGCGACCTCCTCGGTGACCACCGACGCCGGGCTCGACTCGCTGCGCGAGTTGTACGACCTGGTGCGCAGCGTGCGCCATATCACCACGGAGAAGGTGCAGTTCCTGACCGTTCCCCGGCGCGCGTACTCGCTCAACGCGAACCGGGACGAGCTGGTGCAGCCCGCCGCCTCGCAGCTGTTCAACCTGTTGCGGAACGACCTTCCGGTGACGGTGCGGACCGGGCCCGGGATGGACGAGGAGGCCGACAGGACGGGCCAGGCGGACGAGGCGGAGTACGGGCCCTCGGCGATGACGGGGCGCGAGAAGCCGGACGCCGCCGTGCCCAACCCGAGCACCGGCCCGAGCTCCGGCCCGGATTCCGGCCCGAGCGGGGAGCCGTCCGAGCCTTCCGAGCCGTCCGGGGAGTCCCCCACATATCGCGGAACGACGGCCGCCAATGGCATGTGTAGCTAAAGGATCCATAAAAGAGCCTCCACACCTGGAAAGGGAATGGGCGTAATGCCCAGTTGTAGGGGAGTGGAATTTGTCACCGCCGTCGCTGGACGCTGAACTGGGCGGATAGTGTGAGCGATCCGGTGGCACCACCGACGGAGGATTCAGGCAGTCGTGGACGCGCAAGGACGTGGGCGGGCGGGCGACATCGACCCCGCGGACCAGTGGGTGTTCAATCCGAACACCGGCAACTACGAATTGCGACTGGACCCTTCCGCTGCGCAGCCGTCGCCCCCTCCCCAGC
>NZ_LIQY01000079.1 GCF_001418495.1 Streptomyces pathocidini
GTCCCCACCGCCCGCCACCGTCCGCCCCATGGGGTGGGCAGTCCCGGTGCGCACCAGGATCCCGAGTAGTGGAAGCGAAGACCATCACTCATCTCGAAGACAGCAGACGCCTCCGCGGGTCCTTCATAACCACTCCCCGAGCGCCGAACGGTGTCGCAGTAGACCTCGACGGGCGCGGCCCCGGTTACATAACGGGCCGCGTCGAAAGCGTGTACCGCCATATCGGTCAGCAGGGGTTGCGCCAGCCGGGCCCGGAAACCGGTACCGGGATACAAGCGGCTGAACGACGTGTGCAGGCTGTACAGCCCTCCCAGTCGTCGAACTCCGGCGCGGAACCTCTCAAGTCCCGGCTGGTAGCGCCGCGACTGACTGACCATCAACAGTTTGCCGAGTGCGCGAGCTTTACCCGCCAGGAGCCCTGCTTCCTTGAGGTTTCCCGTGAACGGCTTCTCGGAAAGCACCGCAAGATCCGCCTCAAGCGCCGCATCAATGACACCGAAATGCTCGGTCGGCGGCGTCGCGTTGATACAGATGTCCACGGAGACTCCCGCCAAGTCCGCAACGGACGCGGTGACGGGCAGGCCGGGGGCCCTGAGTCTGATCGCCAGCGCCTTGGCGCGACGCTCGTCCGCATCGACGATTGCAGAAAGCTCAAATCGTGGGTTGGCTCCGACAGCTCGCGCCCATGCCGTTCCCATGGCACCTGCGCCTGCCACGACGACCTTGAGCGGTCGATCAGCATCCAGGCGGTCGAACATCGACGTGGCGGTCATGTGGACTACCGATTGGCCAGGACGTAGTCAACCATCTTCCCGATGGAATTGAAGTTCTCAACCATCAACTCCTCGTCCGGTATGGATACACCGAACTCTCCCTCGAGCCAGACGAGAACTTCGAGGATGCCGAGTGAGTCAAACGTGGCGTACTCCCGAAGGTCCTTCCCCTCGCCGGGGCTCCCCTCACGGATCTCGGGGACGACCTCACGGAGGCGATTCGCAACGGAGTCGACGATCTTCTGACGGTCAGTCATTTCCACTCTCCAATAATTTACTGTTTACGCACCGACAGGCTCTGGGAAATCGGTCGCCCGCACGGCACGCAAGTAATGCTGATAGAGCGAGTCCGCACCACCAGCCGGCAGCAGCCCTTTCCAGGGCTTGGCCGGTGTGGCGTAGTGAATAATGGCTGCGTCGTTCTCCACGGCCAGAAGTTGAGAGAGCGGGACGAGTTCTTCAGCTGTGTAGTTGATCCACCGGGTGCTGAGCAGAGAGGACATGGGGAATGCGTTCCACTGTGCGGCGAGCCTCTCCCATCGGTCGGCAACCGCCCAGTTGAGGGCGTCCTGATCCCAGAGCCGGATATGCTCCGGGTGTTCAGCGATGAACGTCAGCGCCCTTCGGAAAGTCCCCTCCGCGACACATACGGACGTGTCGATGAGGAGGACGCCACTGTTGAAGTATTCGCGCTCTGCGGGAAGACCAAGTCTGGACCAGCCCGGCAATGCCCGCCCGTACCGGTAGGCCGGGTTGACAGGGTCGCGTACCGCGGCGATCGGTGCGCCATGCAATTCGGTCTTCAGCAGCGGCCGCAAGTCACCTGTGATCAGGATGTCAGCATCCAGGTAGAGGACCGTCCCCAATCCCTCCAGGAGCTCAGGGATCATGAGGCGCAAGTAATTGGCGTGAACGCCGCCAAATGCTACCGGATATCTGATATCCGCGAGCGTTACCGGCTTGAGCTGAACATTCAATCCCAGGCGATCTGCATGCCAGAGCAGGTAATCCGCGCACCCTTCGGGCAGACCCTCGTTCAGCACCTGGATACTCAGTGTCGACGCGAGCCCTTCGTTCGAATCACATAGGGATTGCCACGCAACGACCAACGGGAGGCAAAATTCCTTATCGATCGCAAAAACAAGCGGCGGGTACGCGTCTGCAGTTTCGGGATCCAAACCTACCGAGAGTGAATACATCGCCGCTCCGATACTCAAAGAAGAACGCTTCGGCGAGATCTCGCCTCGGCGTTTCCGATACCGATCCTGCTATGCACCCGACAACGATGTCAAGAGTTTCTCGCGGAATGAATCGACTAAAGAAACAGACGCGATGCTCGTGCGTGCAGACAGCGGAGAATGCTCAGCCCCTTCGCCCCACTCTCCGATGCACCCCCAAGGGGCCGGGCCCCTCCGAAGCACGGATCCGGCAGCAAAGAACAAATGGCCAGTCACGTCACCCTTACTCACGCCTTGCACTCTCTCCAGAAAATTCCTTTCCTGGCATTTGCTAATGGCGGCCATCCTTTTGGGTTGCACGCCAAGTCCGACGCATGGCCACGACCATCGCTGGCCCAATCCATTGAGAAGAGGTGACGAGAACGTAGCCGTCGTGATCTTTCACCGTCAACCCTCTAGATGCTCGAAGTTGATTGAACCTGGCCGCAAACAGACACTATCCCTCAAGATCGGACCCAACTTAGGTGCAATTACCCGATTTGCTCCACATCGGGTGTGCGAACCACGGTCGCGCCGCGAGTGGACTGTCACTCGACCCCCTCTCGCGGTTTCGTTCGTCGCGGCCCTGCAAGAGGGCCACGAGCCTCCGCGATGCCAGTGCAGGATGAAAGTCAGGCCCCGAGTCGAATTACCCTGCGTCAGGTATAGGTGTAGTCCCGGGCGGGAACGAGCGCGCGAAACGCAAATACCGTGCAGCCTGGGGCTTCACGGGTTGACCAGGATCATCTGCACCGCCGCGCAGGATGCCGGCAGGGGAGACGCCGAGACCGTAGGTCGCGCCACGAAGCCCAGCGGCGACGACATCAAGCCCCTCCTCGGCCATTGGAGCCCCTACAGACCCCACTTGTACTGACTCCAAATCGGGGCATATCGAGCACAACTTCCCCAAGAGGCGGTGAAGACGAGGCCCCGCAGGCACACTCAACACACCGTCACCTGGGGAATCGAGGGTCTGGTGCCCCATCGGAACATGCGTCAAGCGTGCGTCGGAATGGCCGTGCGTGCGTCGAATGCGCGTCGGGATATCGCCCGTCCCGCACACACCGCATACTGATCAAAACCCAGGTCAGCGACCCTTTTTAGCAGGCTCAAGGATGGCGACGCACTCCACGTGGTGCGTCATCGTTTACACGTCGCAGGAGGCATACCGCTGGGGAGGTGCTGGTCAGAGGCGGTTTACCGACTCTGCGAGTGCGCTGATTCCAGGCCCGAGCGTCAAACGAGCGTCACGGGTCTGCATGTGCCAGCTGCCGCCGTTCGCGCTACGGGCGGCAGCGGGAGGTACGTTGCCGACACGCGGAAGCGGCAGTGGGCGTGGTCGAGGGTGATGCCGAGGTCCAGCGCGCCGACGCTGGCCAGGGCCGCGCGAGCGCGCGCCGCCCCCGAAGCCAGGAACAGCATGAAACCCGAGTATCAGGACCCACCTGAAATGACTGCCTGGGAAGCTCTCCACAAGGTTGTAGCGCACGAGTGGCCGAGAGTCCTCCCTGCTCAGGGCGGGGCAGACTGCGGCAACCAGCTCGCCCCCGAGGGATCCGCCCCCGCTCGCTCCGGATGCCGACCACGCATCGGGACCCGCACGACTCTCCGGCGGCCATAATGGGGGCATGCCCTCCAGCCCGCACCACCCCTCACCCGAGCCGAGGAACCTCTCGGGCTCGGACGCCGAGGACCTCGCGTTGTACCGGGAGAAGTTCCGGTGCCGTCTGCCGGAGTCGCTGGACGCGTTGCACGGCCCGACCCAGGGGGTTGTCGAGCTGCCGCTGCACATGGCCTGGTCCGGGATGACCTCGTACGACCTGGGCAAGCCGCGCCAGCGTATGGGCCTGTACCGCACCGTCCTGCACGAGGGGCTACGCGAGGACCTGCCCCGCTACCTCGACCGGGACCTGCTCCTCGATCTGTGGCCGGTGCTGCGCACCCTCGTCGGCCGCACTGTGCGCACGGTATGGGAAGACGCCTTCCCTCAGCTCGCCTCCCGCACCCAGGCAGCCGCGTGACGGACATGCCGGAGCTGCACACACGGCTCCTGGCGGATGTGATCGCCCTCGGCTCCCCGTACCCCCTCGTCCTCACCGGCGGCTACGCCGTCCGGGCGCACCGCCTGGTGAGCCGCCCCAGCCAGGACCTCGACGTCGCCACAGAGAACCCGGCGCCCATGGCCGACATCGCGGCCACGCTCCGCGACGGCCTGGAAGCTCGCGGCTGGAAGGTGCACGCGCTGGAGACCGCCCCGCTTTCCGCCCGCTTCTCCGTGACCGACCCGGCCACCGGGAAGGACTGCGAGGTCGACATCCTCAAGGAGATCTTCTGGCGGCCGGTCGCCCAGAGCCCGTACGGACCTGTCCTCGCGGAGGAGGACGTGATCGGAACCAAGGTCCGCGCCCTCGCCGACCGCGGCGCGCCTCGTGACTTGATCGACGTGTTCGCAGCCTCCCGCCACTGGAGCACTGCCGATCTCGAAGAATTCGGCCGCCGCCACGCCCGCGGCCGCTTCGAGCGCGAAGATCTGCAGGCGAACCTCGCCGGAGCCGAGTGGGCCGACGACGAAGCCTTCGCCGCCTACGGGCTCGACGACACCACGATCACCGCTCTCCGCTCCTGGGCCGTGGAATGGGCCGACGACCTCGCGGCCCGTCTCCTCGAAGAGGGCGATGCTCCGGACAACGACTGATCACGCCGTGGGAAGATCGTAGCTGTGAACGATCAACCAGAGCCGACTCTTGTGCGTCCCCTGCCTGACCTATAGAAGTGGTCAGCGACTGGGTTGCGGAGGCTCGGGGCGAGTCCGATCTGGCCTTGGCAACGAGACCGCCAAAGAGGTCGGGCGGGTTCCGCATCCGTCTGCGGCGGGTCTTGATCAGCGCGGTGACGTGGACGAGGTCGTGCCTGGTGGGTTCGGCCAGTCGCAGCCGCAGCGTCCTATGCCGAAATCCACCCCTTCACACTGCTGTCCCCAGCAGCCGAACCGGACGTCAGCGACCGATGTAGAGAAACCGCAAGTAGCACCCGAACGACAGTCCCCGCTGCCGGAGCCTGGCAGCCTCGACGGAGGCGCTCAGTGTTCCGTGGAGCGCGCTGTTCTGCTGGAGTGCGACCGTACGCCGGCTGAACTCCTGCCGCTGCTGTCGGGCTTGATCGCCCGCAAGCGAGTTCTCTCGGGTGAGCCGCTTCTGATCGTCCTCCATCTGCTTCCGTGCCTTCACACGCAGCGCTTCGATCTCGGACTCCACAGCCTTGCGCTGGGCGGTGAGCTGGGCCCGACGGCTGGCGATGCCCTGTTCGATCGACTGCCGCTCCGACGCGCTGAGGGCGGTCGGTTGCCGGGCTTTGGCGGAGGCGACCAGGTCCTTGCGCCAGACATCGAGGGCGATGGCCTTGGCCTCGCCGATGCCGTGGACGTCGATGACACGGCCGCTGCTCAGCACGAGCACAGCGCCGGTGCTGTTGTACTGGGTGTTCTGCACGGACCGGTAGCCCGTGAAGTCGGCTGCCGTACGGATACCCGCCGCCGCCAGCCGCGCGGCGAGTTTCGGTCCGATGCCGTGCGGCGGGGACTGAGCGATCAGCCGACGGCTGAGGTGATCCCGCACGTACGCGGACTGCTTGTCGGTGAGTGCCTTGGCCAGGGCCCTACAGAGTTCTTCCGAGAGTCCGTCGATCTTCTTGTCGATGTCGCGCTGCTTGCGGACCTTGCGCTTCTCGGCCTCCTTGAGCTCGGCGTGGTATCGGGCTGTGACCTTGCCCTGGGCTCGCGGGTAGGCAGCGGCCCGCTTGGCTTCCGCCTCGTCGAACTTCGCCTGGTCCTTGCGTTGCTTCTCGGCGGCCTTGACCGGGTCATCGAGCTGGGCAAGTTCATTCGTCAGCTCTGCGAGGGCGGCCCGTGACTGTGCCCGCTCCGAGCGACGGCTTCTGGCGAACGTGGTGAGCGCGATGGCAGCCACAATGGGCGCTCCCGGCCCGATCGGTGGCGCCGAGAACCCCGCGACGAACATCACGACCGCTGCGACCAGCATGAGCGGCAAGAGCACGGCTATGGCGATATCCAGCGGTGTCCTCGTGTGGAAGCCGTCCGGTGCAGTGGCCGAGGGCACGTTAGGCGTCGGCGTGGCTTGCGGAGAGACGTGGCCGGTCATCCATCCGGGCAGTCCACCTGTACCAGGGGCGGCCGCTGTGCCACCGCCCGATACCGCTGAGCTTGTCGTCGCGGCGGCCCGTTGTCTGGGCACGGCTGCGGCGAGCGGAGGTAGCACGTCCAACGGCTGGAAGGCCAAGGACCGCACCTGGTCGGCGAGGCCGCTCACCGTCCGGTCGGGATGGGCCAGCAGCGTCTGCAGTCTCGTGGAACCGCCCGGATTCTTGAAATCGTCCTCGGTGAGCAGCAGGAACTCACCGCTTGGCTCGTGCAGCCGATTCCACAGGGCTGGGTCGGAGGCAATTGCCTTGAGCGACAAGAAGATGACCCAAGCGGAGAACCGGTCCAGCGCCGCCCCGAAGTCATCATTCCCCCGGATGGGCGACTGGTAGTTGCGGTGTCCCCGCTCAGTGCCGCCCATGCCGGCCAACGCCGGGACGTACATTCCGTCGTAGTCGACCAGACGCAACGTGTCATCGCTCGCGACGAGCAGGTTGCCGTGCTGGAGGTCACCGTGGGCTATCTCGTGGGTGGCCAGATCACGGGTCAGAGCCTCGAACCGGTCAGCCAGGCGGTCGACGGCGAACCGGTGGGTGTGGTTGTCGTCGAGCCAGGAGGACAGGGTGACGGCCTCGACCCATTCCATCTTCAGGACGGGATAGCGATGGCTCCCGACGCTGATGGCGTCGGGCAAATACTCGAATCCGAGATTCCACGGTTGCGAGAGTTCGGCCGGGTCCAGCTGCGCGAGTCGGGAGCTGATGGACTCGTAACGGCGTTCCTGGTCCGGGACGTGACGGGTGAAGCATTTGATCGCGTACCGCTGGCCTGAGGAGGCCGAGGTCAGTGAGAAGACGCTCGCGAAGGCGCCGGAGATGGCGCGAGGCAGACCGAGCTTGGTCAGTTCCGGCCGTGCGCCTTTGAGTTCGGGGTGCCGGAAACACAGCTGCGTGTGCTGCAGCGCCTCCGCGTAATCAGCGCCGCTGGGAAACTGCCGCTGCGGACCGGTGGCCGAGCCCACGTTCAACGCCCCTCAAAATCGATCCGTACGAGCGCTACGTCGTCGTTGCGCAGTTGTCGGCGGTCCCGCAGACCGTTCAGCCAGTTCTTGAATCCGCCCAGGTCGTCGGGCCCGGCGAACTCCAGCAACTGGCTTACGGCATCGTCCTGGTCCGGGACCGACAAAAGCCATGCGGCCAGGGCGTCGGTCATCAGGAGCAGCCGGTCGCCGGGCTGACACCACCCTTCGGTGAACCGCGTGCGGCGGGCTAGCAAAGCCACGTCGTGGTTACGGCTGCCGAAGAGGTCGGGAGTTGTGCCGAACTCCTCGATGGCCGCCACCGGGAACGCCTGTACCAGCCGGTCGTCGTGCAGGTGGAACAGGCAACTGTCCCCCAGGGCGGCAGCGCGCCATCGCCAGGCCGGTTCACTCGTGTCGGGGTGGGCATCGGAGTCCGGGTCGACGCGCACCGTGAGCAGGGTCGCGTAGGCGCCCTCTGCGAGCTTGGTGTGCTCGTACCACTTCAACGGACGCCCTTCCGCATGGCGCGTCTGCGTGTACTGCACGAGCCAGGGATCCCACTGGGCCACCGCCGCCGCAGCGAACTCCTCGAAGGCGGTGCCGCCCGCCAGCAGGTCCGGCAGCCTCATGGCATGTTCGGCCGCCGCGCGGGACAGCAGACGGGCCCAGTCCTTGGCCAGTGCGCTCTCCGTCGCACCGTCGCAGACGCCCGCGGTGAGCGGCTCCTGCACCATGTAGTCGTGTGGACGGCCGGGAAGCACGGCGACGGCGTCTTCGCATTCCGCCTCCGTGCTTCCGTGCTTAGGGGCCACGAGGTGCGTGACGTACACGCATGAGGTGGACGTCGTCACCGCAGTTCGGTGGCTCGGGTGCCGATGTCGAGGAACTGCACGACCGTGGTGACGTCCGCGTTGTAGACGAAGCCACGGGTGGTCTCGCTGACCCGCTGCCCCTGTGAGGCGGCGTACGAACGCATGTGGCTGGGCAGCGGACTCGACATGGCGAACAGTGTCTGGGCGTAGCTGTCCGGGAGGCCGTCGGCCGTGTCGGGGAAAGCGGTGGGGGTTCCGCCTGCGGCAGACACGTGCAGATTGAACAGCAGCGCCGCTCCGTCGGCCGTAGCGTGCGAGGTGATGGCCTCGGCGGCCGCGGTGGGGTCGCCGTCGGTCGACTCGCCGTCCGTCAGGTTGATGACGATGGGCGGGAAGCTGGCCGGGTAGCGCTCGGTCCACGCCGCGACGAGGCTCTCAGCGTACTGAAGCGCGCGGTTCATCGGGGTCCCGCCGTGGGCGACCGGGTCCATCCACAGCGGGAAGTTGACCACAGTCTCCACCAGGCCGCCGGCACCGTCCGGCACCTTCTTGCTTCGCTCGTCGACGCGGGCCGGATTGTCCGCCACCTCACTGAGAGGGACGATGTCCCGGCCGGCGAGCGATCCCGCGAACGCCGAGCCGACGGTGGCGCCGTAACCGATGACCGCGACGTGGAAGTAGTCGCGTACGCCTTCTTCCTTTGCACACTTGACCGAGAGTTCAGTGAGGAGCCGGTTGATGGCGTCGGCAACGACATCAGCCTTCTGCTGGGGTACTTCTCCACCGATGGGATCGCTCATGGAGGTCGACTGATCGACGAGGAAGATGATGCTCGTCGGATTGCTGCGGCTGATCTCTGCCGTATACGGCACGTTGGGCTCCTGGCGGACTGTGAAGAAGTCGGTCGTCGGAGAAGCTCGTAGGGCATGCTGACGTGCCGGTCACCGGCACGCAGGCCAAATCACCGAGATCCCCCGGACTTATGGTAATGCGAGGACCTTGGCGTTTGGGGCGCACTCAATGCCCTCGACCAGATCCTGTGCTTCGGTCCTCCTCACCGGCCATCGAGCCGCGCCGTCACTCGCTCCGCTCGATCGGCCCACACATGCCAGGCAGGCAGCCGCACGCCGTTCGGCAGCAGGGCCGTGTGGCTGAGGGCGAGCCTCAAGTGGCGTGCGTCCTCCATGTCGGAGTACGCCCCGTGGTCCAGCCGGACCTGTGCAGTGCCCGTGCCTCGGCGGACGTCGAAGTCGTAGGGGTAGCCGTCAGCCGTGACGTTCCTGTCGAGCAGGACTCCGGAAATCGCGTCCGCCAGCATGAGTTGAAGCCGGTCGCCAACAAGTTCGTCCCGCTGCCCGGAGTTTGTACCGAGCGGAGGCAGCGGGGCTTTGGCCTCAGCCGCGTCCAGCAGTGCATGCGGCATGCCCGCCCGAACCGACCAGAAGTCGCGGTCGCCGAACACGATGAGATGCGAACGGGCGCGGGTGACGGCAACGTTCCACAGATTGACCTCGCGACAGAGCCAGTTGACCGCGCTGGGGCGCATTCTCGCACCCGCGACCAGGGACAACAGGATCACGTCCTGCTGTCCTCCCTGAAACGTGTGCACCGTGCCGACCCGTACGCGCTTCTCGTGCTTCCAGCGCTCGGCGATCAGGTTTTTCTGGGCGCGGAAAGGAGTGACCACCCCCACCGTCGAACCTCCAGGCAGCCGCATCAGCAACCGCTCCACGGAAAGATGAACGCGCTCTGCCTCTTCCTCGTTCACCCACGACCCGTTGCTGCCTCTGCGCGCCGTTCCCACCACATCGAGCCACTGCACCGCGTCGACTCCGTCGAGGCGTCGCAGCGACCGCGGCTCAGTGAGAACAGTCAGCCGGTCACCGTAACAATGCCGGTTGGAAATGCCGATAATGTCCGGATGGCAGCGGAAGTGCTCGTCGAGCAGCAGGGTTTCCCCTGTTGCACGGGCAGCCGCGTGGAACGCGGAGTAGCGGCGGTGCTCGAACCGGTGCTCGTCGAGCCAGCTCGCCCGCAGCCCCGCCCCACGGTGTGACTCCGCCTCCTGCCGGGGCTGAAGTGTGGTGATGTGCTGCAACTGCATGGGGTCCCCGATCACGAGGGCCCGCCGTGCGCGGAAGAGCAGTGGCAGCACATCCGGCGTGGAGCACTGGCTCGCCTCATCGACGATGACCAGGTCGAAGAGGGCGGCGCGGTCCCGGAACCGTCGTGGGGACCTCGCGGTGACGGCCCAGCCGGACACCTGCGGCAGGATCCGTTCCAAGGACGACCACTGCCGCGGTGATCGGGACTTCACGGCTTCGATGCGGTCGTGGATGGCCGCACGGGCGGTCATTGCCTGCTCCGCCACCGACGCCTGCAGCAGTGCTGCCGACGTCTCTCGAACCTGTCGATCGGTCTCCCGGAGCATCGTGAGGAGTTGGGCGTCGTCCGGTGCCGCATCGGCTTCGGTGCTCTTCCGTCGCCAGGCGGCTTCGGCTTCCGCGAAAGACAGCAGGTCGGCGAAGTCTTGGCGCCCTGCAACCTGTACGGATAGCGGGGCGAGACCGCGCAGGCATCGGCCCCGCAGCCAACCTCCGAAGATCCCGAGGCGGACCGCCGTCCGAGCCCGGCGCAGCCACCGGCTGAGGGAAACATCGTCGCCCAGGGCTGCGGCAAGCGTCCGAGGGTCGCCATGGTGTCGTTCGGCGTAGGAGAAGCGCAGCCGGCCGAGGTCGGCCAGCTCCCGTTCCCGACGGGCGACCAGCGCGAGTTGACGACGTAGCGCCTCCTGCCCCCGAAGGTGGTTCCGCAGTTCGCCCCGGTACATCTGGGAAGACTGGTGGGGCCGGACGCTGCGGGTGAGCTGCTCCAGCGTCCGCAACTCATCCTCGACGGCTGTCTGGTTGCCCGTCCGTACGAGAAGCCCCGGAGCCAGGGCTTCACAACGCTCCCAGACCTCGTCCACCGCCTTGTTGTTGGTCGAGGCGACGAGCACGGTCTGGCCGGCCGCTCTGGCCGTGGCGACCGCGTTGACGATGAGCTGGCTCTTCCCGGTGCCGGGCGGCCCGGTGGCAACCGTGAGCTTGCGGACCATGGCAGCCCGGATGACCGCTTGCTGTCCTTCGTTCAGTTCCAGGGGAGCGACAACCTGTACCTCTTGCTCGGCGCTCTCGTCCGCTCCTGATGCCGCCGGCGCAGTAAATGATCCGAGCGCGGTGCCTGCGAACTGCCCCACGCTCTTTTGCAGCGTTCTGTAGTCCTTCATCAGCTGTGCGGTGACCGCAGCGTCCGACCGTGCGGCGAAGACGACCGCCACATTGCGGACGCCCTCATGCGCGGCGTACAGCGAGCTGCCGTCGCCGAGCGATCCGGGATCGAGGTGCTCCGTGTCGGGCAGTCCCAGCTCCTGCAGCAGACTGCGCAGGTCACGGACCATGTCCTCCCGGAATCCAGGCCGCCAGTTGGGCTGGTAGGCGGCGAGCAGTTCTTTACCCTCGTCCTTGCCCAGCCGGTCGAGGACGAGTTTGGGATGTAGGGCGATCGGTCCTGTGGGTGTGACCACGCTGCGTCCCTGCGGACCGCGTTCGATCTCGATCTGACGCATGGCGAGCGGCGCGCACACCTGCCGCTTGCCGTCGTAGAGGACGGCGACGGGGTATCCGTACCAGAGGTCGGCGCCGTCCTTGAGGGCACGCTCGGCGAGGTCCACGACACGTTCCGACGCTTGAACCGTGGTTTCCGTGCCAGAGAGCAGGACTTCCTCCCCGGCTGGCCAGACCGCGCGTGGAGGATCGCTTCCCACCAGTGGCAGCAGTTCGTCGGTGGCGTTCTCCGCCTCCAGACAGTGCTGGTAGTACGTCAGCAACTGTGCCCATTCGACGTCCGTGAAGGCGGAGTCGTCGTGTACCGCCTGGGTGGCCTTGACTGGTGCGGGAGTCACCCCACCGGCTCCGTCGGTCACTGCGGTGTGCCCGGCAGGCAGCGGCTTGAGGGCGGGTATCTGACGGCCGACGGCGGCACGGGCGAGATAGATGTCGCCGGTCACGTGAAGACTGGACTGGGTCGGCGTCTGCCGGCGTCCGTCGGGTGCTTTCTGCAGGTCACGGCTGATGTGCCGAAACAGATCGTTCGCGGAGACCTGTCCGTCACCGTCCAAGTCCGCCTGTCCGGAGTGCAGACCTTCGACGATCGCTCTGGTGAACTGCGAGGGTTGGTCCGCGTCAGTGGTGAATGCCTGCTCCCAGTGCTGTGACGCGGTGATGACGTGCACTCCACCGGCCTCGACGACCGGTGCAGTGGCCGACTGTGAGGCCCCCTTGCTGCGGAAGCCCTGCACTGCGCTGCCGCTGAAACAGCAGTCGAGTAACAGGACTTTGCGCCGAGCCGCACATTTCTCCAACTGGTCGGTCACGAAAGAGGCTTCGAGGGCGGTCTGCTGTATCCGATCGGCCTCGGTGTCCGTGGTGACGTAGTACAGCTGACCGTCCTCACGGTCGTACGCCCCGTGGCCGCTGAGATAAAGCACGACCAGTTCGTCCGGCTCGCGTTCCCTCAGAAACCGTTCGACGGCCTGCTTGATCGCCTCCTTCGACGAGTCCTCGATCCGAACGCACGCCTCGTACCCTCCGACCGCCGGCATCTCCAGCACCTGGCTCAGGTAGTGAACGTCTGCGCGCACGGAGGGCAGAGCGGGGAAGGCTACGTCCTCATAGGTAGCGGTCCCCACGAGCAAGGCATGTTTGCGGCTCATCGGGCGTCCCCCGGGCCGGTCTCCGGCCTGTCGTCCCGGCCGTCGCGCAGTGCCTTCACCTCACGCCCGGACACTCCGCCCTGGAACTCCGTGACTGTTCCGTCGGAATGCACCACGCGCACGCTGCGGCTCTTCCGGACCTCGACCCACGCTTTAATGGCGGTCCTCGCCAGCGCGAGGGTGCCTGTGGTGAGGATGAGCACGACCTCCGGGGTCAGCAGTGCCGGCCCTTTCGCACCCTCCGTAGCTCGCGGCGCTTCAGGCGGGGCGAAGCGCACTTCTGCGCCGTCCAGCCGGTTCAGCACCTCACGGAGCTCCTTCGCTTCGAGCTCCGCATGCCGCGGGTCGGCGCCGAACACCTGGATCCGCACAGACTCGATCTGGTCGGACATCTTCCCCCTCGTACTGCCAACTTGCCGGTAATAAAAAAGAGTTACAGGCACCGCTGATTCGCCGTCACCCTAGCGATTCGTCCTGTCCCCCGTGATCTGGTGCCCAACGCCTGCGCCTTGCGCCCTCGCCCGGAACTCGCAGGATCCCATACAGCGGCTCACCCAGGTCCGCCCATCTCTCCAGGGCGTCCCGGTCCACCAGGTGAATCCCATAGCGGGGGCCGCTGGCTCGCGCCGCTGCCGTAAAACCCCCGGTGGTGACGATCACGGCGAAGTGGGCGCCATGGTCGTGGCGGTACGTTCCATTGACCCGCTGAACATCCTGGTCCCCGACCCTTCGGTCCGGTCGCAGCCGCTTGCACTGCACGACGACCCGCCGTTGCGAATGATCGACGACAAGTACGTCGGCGCCCTTGTCCCCCGCTTTGCCCACATGTTCCGCGGTCAGCCCGTCCCGACGCAGCAAGCAGCAGACCGCCAGCTCAAACTCCTGGGGGTCCAGGGCATCGAGATGGGCCAGCGAATAGCGCACGGGTCCCACGGGAAGCGCCGAGCGGCCGGCCCATCTCAGTGCGGCCAGCCGCCCCGGTTTCAGGCCCAGCCCCACTGCCACGGTGGTCAGCACGATGCCTGTCCACACCGGCCACTGCCAGGCCACCTGCCACAGACCGCTGACCCCGGCCAGGGCGGCCACGCCCCACACCCACCAGGGAACCGCAGCCCATCCTCCTTGGCTCCGCCGGCGCCGCATCAGATGACCGGCCCGAAGAGCGCCCACATACCGAATGCAAGACCGAACAACGCAAGTCCCGCCAGGTCGGTGATCGTGACCAAAGTGAAGGCATGGTCTCGGCAGCGCGCGAACAGCCCCCTGCGCCTGCGGCGACACGGCCGGTGGAACGTTGTCGGCCCCCCGCAACGCGACACCAGCGTGACCCCGCCGACCACGAGTAACGCCATGACAAGCAGCATCGGATCCCCCGTTCCCCGACCAAGCCTTTATGAGTATCGAGAAAGCTTCCGTCTCGACCAGTACCTCTTCGGCCGAACCATCTGAGAAGCAGGGCGCAGGGTGTTGACGCCCTTTCCTCGTGTACCCCTGCGCCCTCGCGCCGACGGTTGCGGCTCCCGGATGGGTGCTCGCCCTCAGCCGCCAGGACGAGGGAGACGTACAGCCTGATGAAGATGTCACGCAGTGTGACAGTCTGGGAAGGGTCACGCCGCCCGAGCGTCTCGCGTTGGCGCATAGCACCTCGCGATCCACACGAGCGGCAACTGGACCGAATCACGTCGACCACAATGCGGCCGATCCCGCTGATGGCGCCGGACGCCCCGACAACCACGGATCCGTATCAGCCGAGCCACACAGGGACCTGAACCCCGCCCGCCCAATGTGATGGGCTTTCAGAACGAGCGTCACACGAGCGTCAAGAACCTGAGGGGTGTGCAGCCACGGCTTGCGCCGCCGCCATCGGCCCCCAATGGATCCGCAGGTCAGGTGTGTATGGCCGACCACCTCGCGTTTCACTTGTTGGACGGCCGGAAACAGGTGAAGCGGACGGCGACCGCCACAAACCCGCAGGTCAGACGCCTTCCCGAACCGGCTCCAGGATCGCGACGCACTCCACATGGTGCGTCATCGGGAACAGGTCGAAGGCTCGCAGGCGTCGTGGGGTGTAGCCGGCTTCGCGGAAGTACGCCAGGTCTCGGGCGAGGGCCGCCGGGTCGCAGGCCACATAGGCGATGCGGCGGGCGCCGAGGGTGGCGAGGTGGGCGATCAACTGGCGGCCCGCGCCCGCGCGGGGCGGGTCGAGGACGATCAGGTCGGCCTCGGTGATGCCGGTGCGCGGCAGGACCTGCTCGACCTTGCCGTGCTCGATCCGGACCCGCTCCAGGTCCTCCAGGTTGTGCCGCGCGTCCTCCACGGCCCGCTTGCCCGACTCGATGCCGAGCACCGCGCCCTTCTCGCCGACCCGTTCGGCCAGCGCGCCCGCGAACAGGCCCACGCCGCAGTACAGATCGAGGGCTGTCTGGCCCGGCTTGGGCATCAGGCCCTGCATCACGGCCTCGACCAGCAGGTCGGCCGCCCTCGGGTGCACCTGCCAGAAGCCGCCCGAACCCACGCGCCACGTACGGCCGATGGCCCGTTCGCGGACGAACGGGCGGCCGTGTACGCGGTGCACTCCCCCGGTCTTCTCGTCCACCCGCATCACCGACACCGGCTTGTCGAGTTCGACGATCGGCAGCCGTCCACCCGGGCGCGGGGTCAGGATCACCTGCCGGTCGTGCGAACCGGAGGCGGCCACGGCCTCGACCGAGGCGATCTGCTGCCACTCCCGCTTCTCGACGCCCAGTTCACTGACGCCGGGCGCGGCGATGAGGCAGCGGTCGATCGGCTGGACCTCGTGCGAGCGGTGCTTGCGCAGGCCCGCGTGCCCCTCGGCGTCCACCGCGTACTGCACGCGCGTGCGCCAGGCCGGGACCTCGCCCTTGGCGACCTTGTCGCCGGGCGCGGGCTCGACCGTTCCGTCCCAGCCCGCCTCCTCGGGGGTCAGCCCCGCGAGCCGGCTCAACTGCTCGGTGATGACCGCGACCTTGAGGCGGCGCTGGCCGCCCGGCGATACGTGCTGCCAGTCGCAGCCGCCGCACTTGCCGGGGCCGGAGAACGGGCACGGCGCCTCGACCCGGTCCGGCGAGGCGTCCAGCACCGTCACCGCGTCCGCGCGCAGGAAGCGGGAGTCCTCGCCGCCCTCGGTGACCCGGGCCACCACACGCTCCCCGGGCAGCGTGTGCCGGACGAACAGCACCCGGCCCTCCGGCGTACGGGCGATGCAGTGCCCGCCGTGGGCTACGGGCCCGACCTCGACCTCGTACTCCGCACCGACCAGCGAGGCGGTCGGCTGGGGGGATTCTGTGGACACGGCGGGGTGCTCCTGAGCTGAGGCGGGGACGGGGCGACGGGCGACGGGCGACGGGCGACGGGCGACGGGCGACGGCAGGCTGCCACGCTGTCACAGCGGGCTGCCGCGCTCACGACGGACCGCCATGTGGTTTACGGCAGGCCGCCGCGCGGTCGTACGGCGGTCCGCCGCGCTTTACGGCAAGCCGCCGAACTGTCAGCGACAGCAGCCGTCCAGTCTACGTCGCCCCGGCGGACGACCGAGCTCGCGTCCAAGCGCCTGCAGACCGCGGCCCGCGCAACCCCGCGATCACCCCGTAATCCCCCACACCCCCACGCACTACTTTCGCGCCGGCGCCCGGTCCCGCTGGGCCGGCGGGCCCACCGGGCCCCGCCGCACCGCGCCCGGCGCGTTCCACTCCTCGCGCTTGCGGGCCCGCTGCTTCGCGAGCTCCGAGGACTCCAGCTGGTACGGCACGGAGGTCACCATCACGCCCGGGGTGAACAACAGCCGCCCCTTGAGCCGCAGCGCGCTCTGGTTGTGCAGCAGGTGCTCGTACCAGTGGCCCACCACGTACTCGGGGATGTAGACGCTGACCACATCGCGGGGGCTCTCCCGGCGCAGGCGCTTCACGTAGTCGATGACGGGGCGGGTGATCTCGCGGAAGGGCGAGTCGAGGACCTTCAGCGGTACGTCGACCGAGCGCCGCTCCCACTCCGCCTGCAGCGCCTTGGTCTCGGCCGGGTCGACGCCGATGGTGAGGGCCTCCAGCCGGTCCGAGCGCATCAGCTTCGCGTAGGCGAGGGCGCGCAGGGTGGGCCGGTGGACCTTGGAGACCAGCACGATGGAGTGGACGCGGGAGGGGCGGACCGCCTCGTCGCCGGGCTCGTCGGGGGCCGCGATCTCCTCGGCCACCCGGTCGTAGTGGCGGCGGATCGCGCTCATGATCACGTAGAAGATGACCATGCCGAGCAGGGCCACCCACGCGCCGTGGCTGAACTTGGTGAGCAGCACGACGACCAGCACGAGCCCGGTGAAGAAGGCGCCGAACGCGTTGATGGCGCGGGAGCGGATCATGCGCCGGCGGGCGGCCGGGGCGGTCTCGGTGCGCAGGTGCCGGTTCCAGTGCCGCACCATGCCGATCTGGCTGAGCGTGAAGGAGACGAAGACGCCGACGATGTAGAGCTGGATCAGCTTGGTGGAGTCGGCGCCGTAGATCCACACCAGCAGCACGGCGGCGGCGGCCAGCAGCACGATGCCGTTGGAGAAGGCGAGCCGGTCGCCGCGGGTGTGCAGCTGGCGCGGCAGGTAGCGGTCCTGGGCGAGGATCGAGCCGAGCAGCGGGAAGCCGTTGTACGCGGTGTTGGCCGCGAGGAAGAGCACCAGCGCGGTCGCCGCGGCCAGCAGCACGAAGAAGAACGTGCCGTCGCCGAAGACGGCCGCGGCGACCTGCGAGATGACCGGGTTCTGCACATAACCGGCGCCCACCGGGCTGCCGTTGTCGAGCAGGTCGTGCGCCGGGTTCTCGGCCATCTTGACGCCGGTGACCAGGGCGAGGCCGATGATGCCGCAGAACATGGTGACCGCCAGGCCGCCCATGAGCAGCAGGGTCGTGGCGGCGTTGCGGCTCTTGGGCTTGCGGAAGGCGGGGACGCCGTTACTGATCGCCTCGACGCCGGTGAGCGCCGCGCAGCCGGAGGAGAAGGCCCGCAGCAGCAGGAAGACCAGGGCGAAGCCGGCGATCCCGGTCTGCTCGGCCTGGATCTCGAAGTCCGCGGTGGGGGCGCTCATCTCGTCGCCGCGGACGAGGCCGCGGTAGGAGCCCCAGGCGATCATGGCAAAGACGCCGGCCACGAACACGTAGGTGGGGATGGCAAAGAGCTTGCCGGACTCCCGTACGCCGCGCAGGTTCATGAGCGTCAGCAGCACGATGATGCCGATCGCGCAGAGGACCTTGTGCTCGACGAAGAACGGGACCGCGGAGCCGAGGTTCTCCACGCCGGAGGAGATCGACACCGCGACCGTGAGCACGTAGTCGACCAGCAGGGCGCTGGCGACCGTGAGCCCGGCCCGGGGGCCGAGGTTGGTGTTGGCGACCTCGTAGTCGCCGCCGCCGCTCGGGTACGCGTGCACGTTCTGCCGGTACGAGGCGACGACGGTGAACATCAGCACCACGACGGCGACCGCGATCCACGGACTGAAGCTGTACGCCGACACCCCCGCGATGGAGAGGACGAGCAGCACCTCCCCCGGCGCGTAGGCGACGGAGGACAGCGGGTCGGAGGCGAAGACGGGCAGTGCGATCCGCTTGGGAAGAAGCGTTTCCCCCAGCTGCGTGCTGCGCAGGGCCCTGCCGATGAGAATCCGTTTGGGCAGGTCGGTCAGTTTGGACACGCAGAGGATCGTAAGGGGTTCGTATGAAGAAGGCCCACCCACCCAGGGACCCGGATTCGGAGATCGCGGGTAGCGTTACCGGCGACGGTCGGGGCCGAGCGGTTGCCCCCACCTGCCGAACGGAAGGATGATGGACGGTGTTTGCGCAGGTCACAGCAGTAGGGGAAGGCGCGGGGTAAGACCTCATGCACATCGTGATCATGGGCTGCGGCCGGGTCGGATCCGCCCTGGCGCAGAGCCTTGAACAACAGGGGCACACGGTCGCGGTCGTCGACCGCGACCCCACGGCCTTCCGCCGTCTCGGCTCCGGATTCGGCGGCCGCCGGGTCACGGGAATCGGGTTCGACCAGGACACTCTGCGCGAGGCGGGCATCGAGGAGGCCGGGGCGTTCGCCGCGGTCAGCAGCGGCGACAACTCCAACATCATCGCGGCCCGGGTGGCGCGCGAGATGTTCGGCGTCGAGAACGTCGCGGCCCGCATCTACGACCCGCGCCGGGCCGAGGTCTACCAGCGCCTCGGCATCCCGACGGTGGCCACCGTGCGATGGACCGCGGACCAGATGCTGCGCCGGCTGCTGCCGTCCGGCGCCGAGCCACTGTGGCGCGACCCGAGCGGCGCGGTCGAGCTGGCCGAGGTGCACGCCTCCCCGGCCTGGGTCGGCGAGAAGGTCAGCAAGATGCAGGACGAGACGGGCGTGCGTGTGGCCTTCCTCACCCGGCTGGGCGAGGCGATGCTGCCGACCTCGCAGACGGTCCTGCAGGAGGGCGACCTCGTGCACGTGATGATGCGCAGCAACGAGGTCGAGAAGGTCGAGGCGGCCTTCGCCGAGGGGCCCGAGGAGGCGCAGCAATGAGAGTGGCGATTGCGGGCGCGGGCGCCGTCGGGCGCTCGATCGCGGGCGAGCTGCTGGAGAACGGGCACGAGGTGCTGCTGGTCGACAAGGCGCCGACCGCGATCTCGGTGGAGCGGGTGCCGCAGGCCGAGTGGCTGCTGGCGGACGCCTGCGAGATCACCTCGCTCGACGAGGCGGCGCTGCAGCGCTGCAACGTGGTCATCGCGGCGACCGGCGACGACAAGGTGAACCTGGTCGTCTCCCTGCTGGCCAAGACGGAGTACGGGGTTCCGCGCGTGGTGGCCCGGGTGAACAACCCGAAGAACGAGTGGCTGTTCAACGAGTCCTGGGGCGTGGACGTCGCGGTGTCCACCCCGCGTCTGATGTCGGCGCTGGTCGAGGAGGCGGTGAGCGTCGGCGACCTCGTACGGCTGCTGCGCTTCAGCCACGGCGACGCGAACCTGGTCGAGCTGACGCTGCCGCCGGAGTCGGCCCTCGCCGGGACCCGGGTCGGCGACGTGGACTGGCCCGAGGACACCTCGCTGGTCACGATCATCCGCGGGAACCGGGTGCTGACCCCGAACCGCGAGGACTCCCTGGAGGCCGGTGACGAGCTGCTGTTCGTCGCCGCCCAGGCCCGCGAGGAGCAGCTGGAGGACCTGTTGTCGGTCCGCCAGGAGCCTGCGGCCGACTAGCGGGACGGAACAACGGGCCGGGCCCCTGGNNCCAGGGGCCCGGCCCGTTGTGTGGTCAGCGGCCGCGGTGGTCGGGGGCCTCGTGCCGCCGCTCGGCGACGGCCTCCGCGGTGACGCCCTCCGCGAGTCCTTCGGCCACCCGCTCCGGCACGGGCTCCCCGGCGTCCGCGCGCTCACGCGCCTTCTCCGCCGCCTCCATCTCGGCGAAGACGTCGATCGGCGGCGGCGCCTTGGCCAGGAAGATCCAGGTCAGGTAGACGGCCAGCAGGAACGGCGGGATCTTCAGGGCGATGAGGACCCAGCCGAGCTGGGTGGTGTCGGCCCACCAGTACAACGGGAAGAGGATCGCCGACTTGGCGAGCAGGATCAGCCCCCACGCGTAACTGGCCCTGGTGTAGGCGCGCTTGCGGCCGGGGTTGCGGGTGCGCCAGGAGAGGTTCTCCTTGAAGACCGGCCCGAGGATCAGGCCGAGCAGCGGGACGCCCGCGGCCGCGGTCACGGTGTAGGCCAGCGCGAGGCCGAGCGTGTAGAGCATCCCCGGCAGGTAGAAGTCCTTGGCGTTGCCGGTCATCATCGCGAAGACCACGCCGAAGGCCACCCCGAAGACGCCGCTGAAGGCGTGCTTGAGGGTGTCCTTGCGCACCAGCCGGGCCACGCCCAGCGCCACGGAGAGCACGAGCGCGGCGATGGCCGAGAAGTGGATGTCCTTGTTGATCGTGTAGATCAGGATGAAGACCAGGCCCGGCACGGTGGTCTCCACCAGGCCGCGCACCCCGCCGAAGGCCTCGAAGAGGGCCGCCTCGGTGACGGCCCTGGACCCTTCGGCGGCCGCGTCCTCGGAAGCGGTGGGCGGGGTCGTGTTGTCCGGAGAGGTCACCGGCTACTCCTGTCCGAGCGGTCGGAGTTCGTACTTCGGATTGAAGAGCACCCGGCGGCCGCGGCTCATCGAGACCCGCCCCGACGCGACGAGCTTGCGACCGGGCTCTATGCCGGTGATGGACCGCCGGCCCAGCCATACGACGTCCAGCGCGGCCGAGCCGTCGAACAGCTCGGCCTCCAGCGCGGGCACCCCGGCCCGCGGCCGGAGGGTGACCGTCCGCAGGGTGCCGGTGACCTTCACGATCTGGCGGTCGTCGCAGTCGCAGATCCGCGTGCACCCCGCGGCCTCGGCGGCCTGCTGGAGCTCGTCGGCGTGCAGTTCCTCCTCGGTGGAGGACAGCCGGTCGAGCATCCGGCGGAACCGGCCGGCCGGTTTCTGTGGACGGGGGACAGCACTCATACCGGAAGCGTACCGGGGCGGGGGCCGCCCGATCACGGCCCGAAGTCCCGACTTTGCGCGCGGGCCCCGGTGAGCGGGAACCCACCGCCGGTCACGGCTCGAAGCGGTAGCCCATGCCCGGCTCGGTCACGAAGTGGCGCGGGTGCGAGGGGTCGGCCTCCAGCTTGCGGCGCAGCTGCGCCATGTAGACCCGCAGATAGTTGGTCTCGGTGCCGTACGAGGGCCCCCAGACCTCCTGGAGCAGCTGCTTCTGGCTGACCAGGCGGCCGGTGTTGCGGACCAGCACCTCCAGCAGATGCCACTCGGTGGGCGTGAGGCGTACGTCACGGCCCTCGCGGTTGACCTTCTTCGCGGCCAGGTCGACGGTGAAGCCGGGGGTCTCGACGATCACGGTGTCCCCGGTGGGCCCGGTGGGCTCGGCCCGGCGGACCGCGGCCCGCAGCCGGGCCAGCAGCTCGTCCATGCCGAAGGGCTTGGTGACGTAGTCGTCGGCGCCCGCGTCGAGCGCCTCGACCTTCTCGTCGGAGGTCTGGCGCGCGGAGAGGACCAGGATCGGCACCCGCGTCCAGCCGCGCAGCCCCTTGATCACCTCGACGCCGTCCATGTCCGGCAGGCCGAGGTCGAGGACCACGACATCGGGGTGGCGGGCGGCGGCCATCCGCAGCGCGGTCGCGCCGTCGGGGGCGGCGTCCACCTCGTACTTGCGCGCCTTCAGGTTGATCACCAGGGCACGTACGATCTGCGGCTCGTCCTCCACCACCAGAACGCGCGTCATCCGTGTCGCCTTTCTCCCGTACGGCGCCGGGCCGCACGCGGTTGTCTCGTGAACATCGCCGATGCGGGCGTCATGAAGTGGCCTCGGCCGGGAGCTCGGCGCCGGTCCGCGGGCGGCCCCCTGCGCACCGCAGGGTCAGCACCATCGTCATGCCGCCGCCGGGGGTGTCCTCGGCGGTGAGCGTGCCGCCCATCGCCTCGGCGAAGCCGCGCGCCACCGCCAGGCCGAGGCCGACGCCGGCGCCGCGCGGGGCGTCGCCGTAGCGCTGGAAGGGCTCGAAGATACGGTCCTTGTCGCTGTCGGGGACGCCGGGGCCGCGGTCCACGACGCGCACCTCGACGCGCGGGCCGAGGGCGCTGGCCGAGACCAGGACGGGCTCGCCCTCGGGGCTGTACTTGACGGCGTTCTCGACCAGGTTCGCCACCCCGCGCTCCAAGAGCCCCTTGTCGATGTCCACCATCGGCAGGTCCTCGGGGACGTCGAGAACGACGCTGCCCTCGGGGACGCCGCCGAGCGCCATGGGCACCACCTCGTCGAGGTCCGCCTCGCGGATCAGCGGGGTGACGGTGCCGGTCTGGAGCCGGGACATGTCGAGGAGGTTCCCGACCAGGTGGTCGAGGCGGTCGGCGCCCTCTTCGATACCGGCCAGCAGCTCGGCCTCGTCCGCCTCGGACCAGGCCACGTCGTCCGAGCGCAGCGAGGTCACCGCGGCCTTGATGCTGGCCAGCGGGGTGCGCAGATCGTGCGAGACGGCGGCCAGCAGGGCCGTGCGGATCCGGTTGCCCTCGGCCAGCGCGCGGGCCTGTTCGGCCTCGCCGAGCAGGCGCTGCCGGTCCAGGACGACGGCGGCCTGGGCGGCGAATGCGGCGAGCACCCGGCGGTCCTCGGCGGGCAGCACGCGGCCGCTGAGGGCGAGGGCCATGTTGTCGCCGACGGGCATGTCGACGTCCGCGTCCTCGGGCCGTACGAGCGGCCCGGCGTCGCCGGCGGTGCCCGCGCAGGTCCACGGGTCGACCTCGCTGCTGCGCTCCATCAGCGCCACCGAGTCCATGGAGAAGGTCTCGCGGACCCGCTCCAGCAGGGCTTCCAGGCTGGTCTCGCCGCGCAGCACGCTCCCGGCGAGGAAGGAGAGGATCTCCGACTCGGCCCGCAGCCGGGCGGCCTGGTGGGTGCGACGTGCCGCCAGGTCCACGACCGAGGCCACCGCGACCGCGACCCCGAAGAAGATCACGATGGCCACGATGTTCTTCGGATCGGCGATGGTCCAGGTGTGCAGGGGCGGGGTGAAGAACCAGTTGAGCAGCAGGGAGCCCACGGCCGCCGAGGCCAGCGCCGGGAGCAGCCCGCCGAGCAGGGCGGCGGCCACGGTCAGCGACAGGAAGAGCAGCATGTCGTTGGCCAGTCCCAGGCCCGGCCCCACGCTCCTGAGCAGCAGGGCGAGCAACAGCGCCCCGGCCACGCCGACCAGCCAGCCCGCGACGATCCGGGAGCGCCCGAGGCGGGCGCCGCGCGCGATGTGCAGGCCGCGGCCGGTGCCGACCTTGTCGTGGGTGACGATGTGGACGTCCAGGTCGGGGCCGGACTCGCGGGCCACGGTGGAGCCGACGCCGGGCCCGAACACGTACTGCCAGGCCTTGCGGCGGCTGGAGCCGAGGACGATCTGGGTGGCGTTGACCCCGCGCGCGAAGGCCAGCAGCGCGTCCGGCACGTCGTCGCCGATGACGTGGTGGAAGGTTCCGCCGAGATCCTCGACGAGGGTCCGCTGGACCGCGAGCTCCTTGGGGGAGGCGGCGGTCAGGCCGTCGCTGCGGGCCACATAGACAGCGAGGATCTCGCCGCCCGCGCCCTTGGTGGCCATGCGCGCGGCGCGGCGGATGAGCGTACGGCCCTCGGGGCCGCCGGTGAGGCCGACGACGATGCGCTCGCGGGAGCCCCAGATCGTGGAGACCTCGTGCTCGGAGCGGTACTCCTGGAGGTAGGCGTCGACCCGGTCGGCGGTCCACAGGAGGGCCAGCTCGCGCAGGGCGGTGAGGTTGCCGGGGCGGAAGTAGTTGGACAGGGCCGCGTCGACCTTGTCCGGCTTGTAGATGTTGCCGTGGGCCATGCGGCGGCGCAGCGCCTGGGGCGACATGTCGACCAACTCGATCTGGTCGGCGCGGCGCACCACCTCGTCGGGCACGGTCTCGCGCTGCCGGACGCCGGTTATCGTCTCGACCACGTCCCCCAGCGACTCCAGGTGCTGGATGTTGACCGTGGAGACGACGTCGATCCCGGCCTGGAGCAGCTCCTCGACGTCCTGCCAGCGCTTGGGGTTGCGGGAGCCGGGCACGTTGGTGTGGGCCAGCTCGTCGACGAGCGCGACCTCGGGTCTGCGCTCCAGTACGGCGTCCACGTCCATCTCCGTGAAGACGGTGTCGCGGTACTCCAGCTCGCGGCGCGGGACCTGCTCCAGGCCGTGCAGCATGACCTCGGTGCGGGGCCGCCCGTGGTGCTCGACGAAGGCCACCGCGCAGTCGGTGCCGCGCTCCACCCGGCGATGTGCCTCGGACAGCATGGCGTAGGTCTTGCCCACGCCTGGTGCCGCGCCGAGATAGATCCTGAGCTTGCCGCGTCCCATGGCCCCATTGTCTTCGGAAAGAGCTGTTCCGTACGTCCTGATCGACCATACGTCCGAGAGCTGGGACAAATCGGACGGGATCCGCGATCACCCCGCGCATTGACACAACCCTGACGCGCGCCTGGTGGCGCGGGGCGTTGGTCACACCCCATATGCGCCCCGTACGGGAAAGCCGGGGCAAGCCGAACTCCCTTTCTCCGCCACCCTCCTGACGAACCATAACGATCTTCTTCCGAGGCATCGTGCCTGGTCGCGGGGGCTGCCAAGATGACCGCATGAGAAAGGTACGGACCGCGCACACCGCGGAGCTGGGCGGCGATGAGCTCAAGGCCGTCCGAGCGCTGCTCGACGCCGCCTTCCAGGGCGGCTTCACCGAGACGGACTGGGACCACACCCTCGGCGGGGTGCACGCGACGGTATGGGAGGGCGAGGAGCTGATCGGGCACGGCGCCGTGGTCCAGCGGCGGCTGCTGCACGCGGGCAGGGCGCTGCGCACCGGCTACGTGGAGGGCGTCGCGGTGCGCTCCGACCGCCGCGGGCAGGGGCACGGCTCGGCCGTGATGGCCGCGCTGGAAGGGGTCGTGCGCGGGGCGTACGAGCTGGGCGCGCTCTCCGTGGCCGACGGCACCTCCGGGTTCTACGCGGCCCGCGGCTGGCAGCGCTGGCAGGGCCGTACGTGCGCGCTCACCCCGACGGGCATGGCGCGGACCGAGGAGGACGACGGGAGTACGTACGTCCTGCCCGCGGGCGCCCGGCTCGACCTGACGGGGGTGCTGGTGTGCGACTGGCGGAACGGGGACGTCTGGTAGGCGCTCACGCGAACGCGGAAGCGCGAACCCGGAAGGCGGCCAACGCGGAAGCGGCCCGCCCCTGTTGAGTGGGGGCGGGCCGCTTCGCTGTACCGGGGGGCCGGGTGCTGGTCGGCCGTACCGGGCAGCTCTGGGCGGGCTCGCTCGGCTTTCGGCTGGCTCGCTCAGTTCCTGGTGGGCTCGCTCAGCTCTTGGCGAGCTCCTCGAGCGCGAGGTTGAGCTCGAGCACGTTGACGCGCGGCTCGCCGAGGAAGCCGGCGGTGCGGCCCTCGGTGTGCTCCTTCACCACCTTCTCGACCTGGGCCTTGTCCAGCCCGTTGGCCTTGGCCACCCGCGCCGCCTGGAGCTCCGCGTTCTCCGGGGAGATGTGCGGGTCGATGCCGGAGGCGGAGGCCGTGAGGGCGTCCACCGGGACCTCGGACTCCTTGACGCCGTTGAGCTCCGCGTACGCCGTGCGGCGCTCCTTGACGGAGTCGAGCAGCACCTTGCTGTCGGCCGCGAGGTTGGAGGCACCGGACAGCAGGATGCTGTACTGCGTGTTCACGCTGTTGGTGCCCGCCGCGGACGGCCGGGGCTGGAACCACTTCGGATCCGGCCGCGGCGCCTCCTCCGGGTCGGAGGGGTTCTTCTTGGGCAGGTCGTAGGTCTGGCCGTAGAGCGTGGAGCCCACGACCTTGCCGTTCTTCTCGATCTCGGACCCGTTGGCCTGGTCGTGGAAGACAGCCTGGGCCACCCCGGTGACGAGCAGCGGGTAGAGCACACCGCAGACCAGGGTCAGGACGAGCAGGGCGCGCAGCCCCGCCCCGAGCAGCCGTGCGGAGTTCACGAAGGAGTTGTTCATGCCGTTCACCCGATGCCAGGGATGAGAGAGAGGACCAGGTCGATGATCTTGATGCCGATGAACGGCGCGATCAGGCCGCCGAGGCCGTAGATGCCGAGGTTCCGGCGGAGCATCCGGTCCGCGCTCACCGGCCGGTACTGCACGCCCTTCAGGGCGAGCGGGACCAGCGCGATGATGACCAGCGCGTTGAAGACGACCGCGGAGAGGATCGCGGACTCGGGCGAGGCCAGGCCCATGATGTTGAGCTTGTCCAGCCCCGGATAGGCCACCGCGAACATGGCCGGGATGATCGCGAAGTACTTCGCGACGTCGTTGGCGATCGAGAAAGTCGTCAACGCGCCCCGGGTGATCAGCAGTTGCTTGCCGATCTCCACGATCTCGATGAGCTTGGTCGGGTTGGAGTCCAGGTCCACCATGTTCCCGGCCTCCTTGGCGGCCGAGGTACCGGTGTTCATGGCCACGCCGACATCCGCCTGCGCGAGCGCCGGGGCGTCGTTCGTACCGTCGCCCGTCATCGCGACGAGCTTGCCGCCCGCCTGCTCCCGCTTGATCAGCGTCATCTTGTCCTCGGGCGTGGCCTCCGCGAGGAAGTCGTCCACGCCCGCCTCGTCCGCGATGGCCTTGGCGGTCAGCGGGTTGTCACCCGTGATCATGACGGTCTTGATGCCCATGCGGCGCAGCTCCTCGAACCGCTCCCGCATGCCCTCCTTGACGACGTCCTTGAGATGGACGACGCCCAGGACGCGAGCGCCCCTGGCATCCTCGACGGCCACGAGCAGCGGTGTGCCGCCCGCCTCGGAGATCCTGTTGGCGATCCCGTCGGCGTCCTCGGCGACCGTGCCGCCCTGCTCCCGCACCCAGGCGATGACCGAACCGGTCGCGCCCTTGCGGACCTTGCGCCCGGCGCCGTCCTCCGTCAGGTCCACGCCCGACATGCGGGTCTGGGCGGTGAACGGCACCCACTCGGCGTTCTCCAGCTCGCCCTGGTGCCGCTCGCGCAGCCCGTACTTCTCCTTGGCGAGCACGACGACCGAGCGGCCCTCGGGGGTCTCGTCGGCCAGCGAGGAGAGCTGGGCGGCGTCCGCGACCTCGGCCTCGGTGGCGCCCTTGACCGGTACGAACTCGGCCGCCTGGCGGTTGCCGAGCGTGATCGTGCCCGTCTTGTCGAGCAGCAGCGTGGAGACGTCGCCCGCGGCCTCGACCGCCCGGCCGGACATGGCGAGCACGTTCCGCTGCACGAGCCGGTCCATGCCAGCGATGCCGATCGCGGACAGCAGCGCGCCGATCGTGGTCGGGATCAGGCAGACCAGCAGCGCGGTCAGCACGATCAGCGACTGCTCGGCACCCGCGTAGATCGCGAAGGGCTGGAGGGTGACGACGGCCAGCAGGAAGACGATCGTGAGGGACGCGAGCAGGATGTTCAGCGCGATCTCGTTGGGCGTCTTCTGCCGGGCGGCACCCTCGACCAGGTTGATCATGCGGTCGATGAAGGTCTCGCCCGGCTTCGTCGTGATCTTGATGACGACGCGGTCGGACAGCACCTTCGTACCGCCGGTGACCGCGGACCGGTCGCCGCCGGACTCCCGGATGACCGGGGCCGACTCACCGGTGATCGCCGACTCGTCGACGGACGCGACGCCCTCGACGACGTCGCCGTCGCCCGGGATGATGTCGCCCGCCTCGCAGACGACCAGGTCACCGATGCGCAGCAGAGTGCCGGGCACCTGCTCCTCGGTGCCGTCCACGAGGCGCCGCGCGACGGTGTCGGTCTTGGCCTTGCGCAGGGTGTCCGCCTGCGCCTTGCCGCGGCCCTCGGCGACGGCCTCCGCGAGGTTGGCGAAGAGCACGGTGAGCCAGAGCCAGATGGCGATGACCCAGCCGAACCAGTCACCCGGGTCCTTGATCGCCAGCACGGTGCTGACGACCGAGCCGATCTCCACCACGAACATCACGGGCGACTTGGCCATGACGCGCGGGGCGAGCTTCCGGAACGCGTCCGGCAGCGACTTCACCAGCTGCTTGGGGTCGAACAGGCCGCCGCCGACGCGGCCGGCCTTGTGCCCGGTCGGCGCGTCCTGGTGCGGAGCCAGGGTCGGAGTGGACATGGAGGTCTCTTGCTTCTTCACTTCGGTGGTCATGACGACAGCCCTTCAGCCATGGGCCCGAGGGCCAGCGCCGGGAAGTAGGTCAGACCGGTGATGATGATGATCGTGCCGACCAGCAGCCCCGCGAAGAGCGGCTTCTCGGTACGCAGGGTGCCCGCGGTCTCGGGGACCGGCTTCTGCTCGGCGAGCGAGCCCGCCAGCGCCAGCACGAACACCATGGGGACGAATCGGCCGAGCAGCATGGCCAGACCGATCGTGGTGTTGTACCACTGCGTGTCGGCGTTGAGGCCCGCGAAGGCCGAACCGTTGTTGTTGGCACCGGAGGTGAAGGCGTACAGCACGTCCGAGAAGCCGTGGGCGCCACTGCCGCCGACCGCGTTCTGCGCCGTGTTGTAGATCGAGTCCGGCGGGGTCGGCAGCGCCATCGACAGCGCGGTGAAGACCAGCACCAGCGCCGGGGTGACGAGGATGTAGCACGCGGCGAGCTTGATCTCCCGGGTGCCGAGCTTCTTGCCGAGGTACTCGGGCGTACGGCCGACCATCAGGCCCGCGATGAACACCGCGATGATGGCCATGATCAGCATGCCGTAGAGGCCGGAGCCGACACCGCCGGGGGCGATCTCGCCGAGCATCATGCCGAGCATGGTGACGCCGCCGCCGAACCCGGTGAAGGAGGAGTGGAAGGAGTCCACCGCACCGGTCGAGGTCAGGGTCGTGGAGACCGCGAAGATCGAGGAGGCGCCGATGCCGAACCGGGTCTCCTTGCCCTCCATCGCCCCGCCGGCCGCCTCCAGCGCCGGGCCGGAGCCGTGGAACTCGGTCCACATCATCAGGCCGACGAAGGCGAGCCAGATGGTGGCCATGGTGGCGAGGATCGCGTAGCCCTGCTTGACGCTGCCGACCATCCGGCCGAAGGTCCGGGTCAGCGCGAACGGGATCAGCAGGATCAGGAAGATCTCGAAGAGGTTGGTGAACGCGTTGGGGTTCTCGAAGGGGTGGGCGGAGTTGGCGTTGAAGTAGCCGCCGCCGTTGGTGCCCAGCTCCTTGATGACCTCCTGCGAGGCCACGGCGCCGCCGTTGATCTGCTGAGTGCCCCCGGTGAGCGTGCCCACCTCGTGGATGCCCGCGAAGTTCTGGATCGCGCCGCAGGCAACGAGGACGATCGCACCGACGATCGAGATCGGGATCAGGATGCGGACGGTGCCGCGCACCAGGTCGGCCCAGAAGTTGCCCAGCTCACCGCTGCGGATGGGGGTCCCCCCTGCTCGAGCGGAGCCGAGAGCTCGGGGGAGGGCGAAGCCGCGCACCAGCGCGACCGCGACCGCGATGCCCACGGCGGCGGAGACGAAGTTCTGCACCGCGAGACCGGCGGTCTGCACGACGTGGCCCATGGCCTGCTCGCCGTAGTACGACTGCCAGTTGGTGTTGGAGACGAAGGACGCGGCGGTGTTGAACGCCTGGTCCGGGTCGATGGAGACGAAGCCGAGCGACCCGGGCAGGCTGCCCTGGAGCCGCTGCAGCGCGTAGAGGAAGAGCACGCTGACGGCCGAGAAGGCGAGGACCCCGCGCAGGTACGCGGGCCAGCGCATCCCGACGCTCGGGTTCGCGCCGATGCAGCGGTATATCCACCTCTCGACGCGCAGGTGCTTGTCGGAGCTGTAGACGGCGGCCATGTAGTCGCCGAGCGGACGGTATGCCAGGGCCAGCGCGGCGACGAGCGCGAGCAGCTGGAGCACACCGGCGAGGACGGGGCTCATGATCTGGCTCAGAACCTCTCCGGGAAGACGAGGGCGAGGACCAGGTAGCCCAGGAGGGAGACGGCCACGATCAGACCGACGATGTTCTCGGCAGTCACAGCTTCGCCACCCCCTTGGCGATGAACGCCACCAGCGCGAAGACCGCGACCGTGGTGACGACGAAGGCCACGTCGGCCATCGTGTGCTCCTAAGACGTTCGGACTTACTTGAACTTGACCTCAGAAGGAAACACTTGAAATGACCGTTGTTGTCCGCCGTTGACGGCTCCCTTACGGCCATTAGCGCGCCCTTGACGACTTCCTGACGCACGCCGCCGTGACCGGCCGCTGACCAGCGAGAAGCAGCAAAAAGACCGGTGGGTCGCACTCCGTTTTCGGGAGTGCGACCCACCGGTCAGGACGTGTATCAGGCCATCTCAGGCCACCGGGACCGCGTCCACCGCGCCCCGGCCCCGGTCAGCGGATCTCGCTGATCTCCGGCCCGCGCTGCAGGCGGTCCACGCCGCCCGCGAAGCGGGAGCCCTCGGCCTGCTCCTGCTGGACGCCCTCGGGCACCATCTGCGCGTCGTCCGGCAGCTTCAGCACGATCGGGTCGCGCGGGGCCATCGGGCCCTCGCCGCGCAGCACCACGGTGTCGCGGAAGACCTGCTCCAGCACGCCCGCGGCCTCCGGCTGCACCGCGCCCTGCCCGGAGATCACCCCGCGCAGGAACCAGCGCGGCCCGTCCACACCGACGAAGCGCACCAGCTGGACCCCGTTGGCGCCGTCCGGCAGCTGTACGGGAACCTGGGCGCGCAACTCCCAGCCGAGCGGGCCCTCGACCTCGTCGACCACACCGCCCTGCTGGGTGATGCCACCGGCGATCTCGGACCGGACCTCGCCCCAGATCCCTTCGTTCTTGGGCGCGGCGAACGCCTGCAGCTGCACCGCGCTGTCCCGCAGCACCACGGTCGCGGCGACGATGGAGTCACCGGCGACCTCGACCCGCAGCTCCATGCCCTCGACCCCGGGGACGAGGATGCCGCCGAGGTCCACCCGGCCCTCTTCGGCGTTGCGGACCTCGGAGATGTCCCATGGCCCGTCGGGGCGCGGGGCGGGCGGGAGGCTCACCCGGCGCTGCTCCCCGTTCTCCTCCGCGGCGCCGTCCGACTCGAACTCCTCCGAGTCCACGCCGTCGGCCAGCGGCTCGGCTGCGCCCGCAGTCTTCTCAGCGTCTGCGCGTCCTTTGCGACGACGTCCGAACACGTCACTGTCCTTCCCGGCCGTGAACGACCGCTGCGTAATCCATTCCCCCGGCGGGGCCGCCCACCGCGGCGTGACCACCGGTGGACCCGAAGCCCCCGTCGGCACGTGCCGAGCCGGGAAGCTCCGCCACCTCGTGGAAGCGGACCCTCTCGACCTGCTGGACGACCAGTTGGGCAATCCGGTCCAACCGCTCGAATCGAACACTCTCGCGGGGATCCAGATTGACCACGATCACCTTGATCTCTCCACGGTACCCGGCATCGACCGTCCCAGGAGCATTGACCAGGGCCAGACCGCAGCGGGCGGCGAGGCCCGACCGCGGATGCACAAAGGCCGCGTACCCGTCGGGCAGCGCGACAGACACCCCGGTGGGCAGCACGGCCCGCTCTCCGGGGGCCAGCTCGGCCGCCTCGGTGGTCACCAGGTCCGCCCCCGCGTCCCCGGGGTGCCCGTACGCCGGAATCGGCACCTCCGGGTCCAGGCGCCGGATCAGTACGTCGACAGGGTTGCGGGTCACGGGTTCACCTCGAGTGCGCGGACCGCCTTCACCTGCTCCTGCTGAGCGAGCACGGCCTTGATCTCCGCGGCCCGCCCGTGGTCGGTGAAGTGGTCGATGGGGACCTTCACGAACAGCGCCGTCGCCCGCACGGCCACCCGTCCGTCGGGGCCGCCGAGCCGGCCGACGGCGGCGGAGTAGATCTTCCGGCCGTGCACGGCCGTCGCCCGCGCCTCCAGGTGCAGCACCGTGCCCACCGGCACGGGGCGGACGAAGTTCGTCTCCAGGCGACCGGTCACGGCGATCACCTGCAGTATCCAGTTGAGTGAGCCCAGCGTCTCGTCCAGCGCGGCTGCCAGCACCCCGCCGTGGGCCAGGCCGGGGGCGCCCTGGTGCGCCGACGCGATGGTGAACTCGGCGGTGACACTGGCGCCTTCGCCAGCGCGGGCGGCCAGGTGCAGGCCGTGGGGCTGCTTCAGGCCACAAGCGAAGCACTGGTCATAGTGGGGCCCGAGGAGCTCTCCCGGCGGAGGCGCGTCGGGGTGCCGCTCCGGCGCCACGGCACCGGTCGGAGGCTTCAGAGAAGCAGTTGGTCCACTCACGAGTGCTGACCCTACCCGCGCGCGCGGCGCGCGAGCGCGCGCGTGCCAAGCTGGTGCGCATGCAGTCCTACGAAGAACGCCTCACCGCGCCGCGCTCGTGGTGGCTCGTCGCCGCCCTGGCGGGGGTCGCCCTGGCACTGATCCTGCTCCCGTTCGGGCCGCTGCCGATGCTCGGCGGGCTGATCGGCGGCGGGGCGCTGGCGGCCGTGGTGATCAGCTCGTACGGCTCGGCGCGGATCCGCGTGGTGGCCGATTCGCTGGTCGCGGGCGAGGCGCGGATCCCGGTGTCGGCGCTCGGGACCGCAGAGGCGCTGGACGCCGAGGAGGCGCTCGCCTGGCGCACCCGCAAGGCGGACCCGCGGGCGTTCATGCTGCTGCGCAGCTACATCCCGACCGCGCTGCGGGTGGAGGTCACAGACCCGGAGGACCCGACGCCGTACCTCTACCTCTCGACCCGGGATCCGGAGGGCCTGGCCGCCGCCCTGGCCGCCGTAAAGGCCTGAGGCGTCGGGCCCGGGGCTCAGGCCTCGGTATGTCCCGACGGCCTCGGTACATCCCGACCCGGGTCCGAAGGGCCTGGCCGCCGTGGCGGCCTGGTACTTACGGGTCCGGGGCTCAGGCCTCGCTCTCGGGGGTCTCGCTCTCCGGCCCGGGGGCCCCGGGCTTGCGGAGGCTGTGGCGCTCCTGGTGCTGGAGCGCCTTGGGGCTGCCCGGCTCCTCGAACTCCTCGCGCAGCTCCAGGTCCGGCAGGGCCTCCCAGGGGACCTGGTGCTTGCGCAGATCCTTGCGGATCTTGTCGGCCACCCGCTGGGTCTCGCGCCGGTTCATTACCGCGCCGACCGCGGCGCCGATCATGAACGGCATCAGGTTCGGCAGATTGCGGAACGTGCGCTTGAGGATGCGCTGGCGCAGCTCGCGCTTCATCTGGACGCCGAGCGCGGCGTTGACCGTCATGGGCTTGGCGACGTCGATCCCCCGCTCGTCGGACCAGGAGCCCAGGTACGCGGCCACGCGCTCCTTGAGACCGCCCTCCGCCCGCCTGCCGTAGACCTCGTGGAGCTCGGCGATGAGCTTGAACTCCACCAGGGCGACGCCCACGACCTCGGCCGCCAGCTCGGCGGGCAGGGCCGGCGGCACGGGCATCATCGCCGCGGCGCCCACTCCGGCGCCGACGGCCGCGGAGCTCTTGGTGGCCCCCGCCACCAGCTTGTCCGCGATCTCCTCCGGGCCCAGGTCCGGGAACTGCCGGCGGAGCGTGGCCAGGTCGCGCACCGGGACGCGCGGCGCGCTGTCGACGATCCGCTCGGCGATCAGCCCGAGGCCGTGCCGGATCCCCCGTCCGCCCTTGCGCACGCCAACTCCGGCCGCGGCTGCGAGCGAGGCCGGGCGGCCTCGCTCGTCGCATGCGTCCGGAGAGGACTGCCGCCGCTCGAAGACGCCCCTGCGGGACGGCGTGGAGTCAGTCACGGCGAGCCGTTGTCAGGCCGCGCAGTCGCGGCAGATCGGCTGGCCGTTCTTCTCCGCGGCCAGCTGGCTGCGGTGGTGCACGAGGAAGCAGCTCATGCACGTGAACTCGTCGGCCTGGCGCGGGAGGACCCGTACGGACAGTTCCTCGTTGGACAGGTCGGCCCCGGGCAGCTCCATGCCCTCGGCCTGCTCGAACTCGTCGACGTCGACGGTCGAGGTCGACTTGTCGTTCCGGCGGGCCTTCAGTTCCTCAAGGCTGTCCGAGTCGACGTCGTCATCGGTCTTGCGTGGGGTGTCGTAGTCCGTTGCCATTTCGCTCTCCCCCTCTGGGTGTCTGCGGTGTCTCCAGCGCACTAACGCGTGAGAGGCCGGACTTGTGCCCGACCCGAGGCGGAGATTTTGCCTCACATCAAGGTCTGTTACTCAATCGACACCCAACCGCACCCCTGAAGAGGTGATCGGCTTGGATGGCGATCGGGACCGTACACGGTCCGAATGTCGCACCGCACACGGCCTCCCCGTGTACTTCCCGTGATCAGGACCACTGAAAACCAGGATTTTCCCGGCTTTCCCATGACCTGTGCGATCACGGAGAGTGGATGGCCGAAAATTCGCTTCTGTGATCGATCCCACACGGGGATACCCGAGGATAACTCGGAAATTTCCGTGTGAAACGAAGCGGGGCCAGCATCTCAGACAGGCAGGGTGACGCGCATCACGAGGCCGCCGCCGTCCCGCGGCTCCGCCGTGATACGGCCGCCGTGCGCCCGCGCGACCGACCGTGCGATCGACAGCCCGAGGCCCACTCCCTTGTCACTGCCGGTCCGCTCCGTACGGAGTCTGCGGAATGGCTCGAAGATGGAATCCACCTCGTACGCGGGAACCACCGGCCCCGTGTTCGAGACCATCAGCAGCGCCTGTCCCGACTGGGCCTCGGTGGTGACCTCGACCCAGCCGCCCGGGGTGTTGTAGCGGACGGCATTCTGCACCAGATTCAGCGCGATCCGCTCCAGAAGGATCCCGTTGCCCTGGACGACCACCGGCGCGCGCTCCCCGCGCAGCTCCACACCGGCCGCCTGGGCCTCCTCGCGGATCTGCTCGACCGCCTGCGAGGCGACCTCGGCGAGGTCGACCGGCTTGCGGTCCACGATCTCGTTGTCGCTCCTGGCGAGCAGCAGCAGGCCCTCCACGAGCTGCTCGCTGCGCTCGTTGGTGGCCAGCAGCGTCTTGCCGAGCTGGGCCAGCTCGGGGGTCGCCGAGGGGTCGGAGAGCTGGACCTCCAGCAGGGTCCGGTTGATCGCCAGCGGCGTGCGCAGCTCGTGCGAGGCATTGGCCACGAAGCGGCGCTGCGCGTCGAAGGCCCGGGCGAGCCGGCCCAGCATCTCGTCGAAGGTGTCGGCCAGCTCCTTGAACTCGTCGTCCGGGCCGTCGAGTTCGATCCGCCGCGACAGGTCGGTGGCGGCCACCTGGCGGGCCGTGCGCGTGATCCGGCCGAGTGGTGAGAGGACCCGGCCGGCCATCGCGTAGCCGAAGGCGAAGGCGATGACGCTCAGGCCGAGCAGGGCCAGCAGGGAGCGGCGCAGCAGGTTGTCCAGCGCGAGCTGGCGCTGGTGGTCCATGCACTCGTCGAGAGCGGCGTTGAACTGGTCGACGTTGGCCGTCTGGGCGAGCTCGGGGCAGCTGGTGCTAGTCGGCCGGAAACTGCCGCTGAGCAGCTTGAAGGGCAGCTCGTTGCCGCCGCTCAGCGCCTGGGCGGCGAGCAGGTAGATGATCAGCAGCAGGAGAATGCCGGCGATCAGGAACATGCCGCCGTAGAGCAGCGTGAGCCTTATCCGGATGGTCGGCCGCAGCCAGGGGAAGG
>NZ_LIQY01000008.1 GCF_001418495.1 Streptomyces pathocidini
CGCGGCCGCCCTCGGCCTCGCCCTCCGGAGCGCCGCCGACGGCCGGGCCCCGGACCACCGCGACTCCTTCGCGTACCTGCACCTCGGAACGGGGCTCGGCGCCGGACTCGTCCTCGGCGGCGGGCTCTACCGCGGAAGCAGAACCGGGGCCGGGGAGTTCGGGCACCAGGTGATCCAGCTCGACGGCCCGCTCTGCGAGTGCGGCGACCGCGGCTGCGTCGAGGCGCTGTGCCTGGCCGCCGTCGCGCGCGGCGACATCCCCGAGGCGGCCCGCGTCCTCGGCGCGGCCGCCGCCAACCTCGTGGGCCTGCTCGACATCGACCGCGTCCTGCTCGGCGGCCGCACCGCCGTCGCCGACGGGGAGGCGTTCGTACGCGGCGTGGGCGCGGTGCTCGCGGAGCGTGCGGCGCGTGAGGGGCTGGGCCCGGCCCCGGCCCGTACGGTCCCCGTCGGCGTTGCGCCCGACGGGGAGCGGGCCGTTGCGTACGGGGCCGCGCAACTCGTCCTCGCCCCGATGTTCGGCCACGGCGACCAGACCGACCGCGGTGACCAAGCCGGCCACGGCGCCCAAGCCGATCGCGGCGACCAGACCGACCGCGGTGACCGTACGGAAGACGCGCCGCACCCGGCCGCCGTCGTGGAAACGTAACCGGACCCGACAGCCCCAACACCCCGCCCCCGTACGGCAGTCCACTTTGTGCGGCAGTCCACCCTGGGCGACTCGCCGTCTCCGTGATTCCCTCTCCGTGGGCCCACCTCCGTGAACCCATCCCCCCGTGAACCTGCCCTCCATGAACCCTTCTTCGTGAGCCCGCCGCCGGTCCGCCGTCAGCGTCCCGTCATGAGCCCGCCACCGGCCCGTCAGATCCTGACGCGGGCCGGAGAATGCGCACGTCACACGGATACCCGAGCCCCAATACCTACGGATACCCTGGGGCGCAGCGGCCGGCCCGCCCGGCGGGCCGCTTCGTGCCGGACCAGTCCGGCGGGCCGTTTTCCGAGATACCCGACGGGAGCCGATACGTGGCGGAGCGCAAGCCGATCGAGTCCTGGCTCACCGACATGGACGGAGTCCTGATCCACGAGGGCGTCCCCGTCCCCGGAGCCGACGCCTTCATCAAGCGGCTCCGCGAGTCCGGAAAACCGTTTCTGGTGCTGACGAACAACTCCATCTACACCCCGCGTGACCTGCACGCACGGCTGGCCAGGATGGGGCTCGACGTGCCCGTCGACCACATCTGGACCTCCGCGCTGGCCACCGCGCAGTTCCTGGACGACCAGCGGCCCGGCGGCACGGCGTTCGTGATCGGCGAGGCCGGCCTCACCACCGCCCTGCACGACATCGGCTACATCCTCACCGACGCCGAGCCCGACTACGTGGTCCTCGGTGAGACGCGCACTTACAGCTTCGAGGCGCTGACCAGGGCTATCCGGCTGATCAACAACGGGGCCCGGTTCATTGCGACCAACCCCGACGAGACCGGGCCGTCCACCGAGGGCGCGCTGCCCGCGACCGGTTCCGTGGCCGCGCTGATCACCAAGGCGACCGGGCGCGAGCCGTACTTCGTCGGCAAGCCCAACCCTCTGATGATGCGGGCCGGGCTCAACGCGATCGGCGCCCACTCCGAGACCAGCGCCATGATCGGCGACAGGATGGACACCGACGTGCTGGCGGGGCTCGAAGCCGGGATGGAGACCTTCCTCGTGCTCACCGGGCTGACCCGGCCGGCCGAGGTCGACCGGTTCCCGTTCCGGCCGTCGAACGTCGTGGACTCCATCGCCGACCTGGTCGAACGCATCTGAGGCGGCGGCCCGGGCTCGGCCGTACGTCACCTAACGGAGCAATGCGGACACGCTCCGCGTGCGGTGACCGGCTCGGCGGGTGAACCTTCTGATGAGGAGGTTTCACGATGGGCTCTGACCGTCCTTCCAGGCGTTCCCCTCTGTCCCGCACTTCCCTGCCCCGGGCGCTGTCCCGTACTTCGCCGTCCCTTACGTCCCGCCGGGCACTGTCCCGTACGTCCTGCCGAGCGGCCGTGGCCGTGGCGGCCGCCGCGCTGTGTTCGGCCGGTGCCCTGACCGCCGCCCACGCAGGGGAGTACGACCCGGGGTCGCGTGGCGCGGGTGCGGCGGCCGGCGGCCGGGAGCCGTTGGTCGGGCCCAGCATCCTCCCCAGCCGCTTCACGCCGCCCGGGGCGGGCACGGCCAAGCGGGACGAGGGTTCCACGCTGCCGAGGGGCGAGTCCTCCGCCGGCGCTGGGCACTCCGCGTCCGCCCGACCGCAGCCGTACCGGTCGGAACCGGGGAGTCCGGAAACCCGCCGCCCGGAGCAGAGCCGTCCAGAACTGGGCCGACCCGAGCAGAGCCGCCCGGAACTCGGTCGGCCCGAAGCCGGGCGGTCCGAGCCCGGCACCTCCGCGCACCAGTCCGGCCACCCCAACACCCCTGACACCTCCACCGGTTCCGCCGACCCCCTCAAGGTCACCCCCGGCACGGGCGCGCCGGGTTCCGAGGTCGAGATCCGGGTCAAGGGCTGCGAGGGCGGCCGGGACGTCAAGGTCCTGGCCCGCTCCGAGGCCTTCGTCGCCCCCGCCGAACTCGCCCCCGAGAGCGGTGGCGGCTACTTCGGCGAGGCGCGGATCCGCTCCACCGCCCAGCCCGGCACGTACCGCATCACGACGGACTGCCGCGTCGTCGGCACCCTGACCGTGGCCGCCGGAGAGTCTGGAGCGCACCCCTCCGGTTCGCCGACCGCGCCGGTGCGCGCCGGGGGCGGCGGGACCGCGGTACTGGCCGCGCAGACTGCCGAGGCGGCGGAGGAAGACGGCCCCGGGCTTGCCCACTTCGTCGTCGCGGCCGGGCTCGTCGGCGGCGCGGGGCTCGCGGTCGCGGGGATCGCGCTCCGGCGGCGCCGGGCCGACTCGGCGGGCAGCTGAGACGGCGGCCGGTCACCGTGACCGATCTGCGCTCCGCCGGAGGCGGGCGGCTCATCGCGGGCCTGACCTGGGGGGTGGTTCTCCTCGGGCTGTGGCTGTGGGGCCGGGAGATCACCGATGGGCAGGGCATCGCGGGTCCCGCGACCGGTGACGTGGCGGCGGTCGGCCGCCCGGCCGGAGCCCAGCTGCCGCCCTCGTACGTGCCGCTGGCCGACGCCCGGCCGGAGCGGCTGGACATCGCGTCGGTGGGCGTACGGGCGCCGGTTATCGAGCGCGGGCTGGACAAGGACGGCGCGGTGGACCCGCCGCCCTACTCCCAGCCGGGGAAGGTCGGTTGGTACGACGGCGGTGTCACGCCGGGAGCGGCGGGGACGGCGCTGCTCGTCGGGCATGTCGACACTGATTCGCGGCCCGCGGTCTTCCACCGGCTGGCCAGGGTCAAACCGGGGGAGCGGGTGCGGGTGGCGCGGGAGGACGGTTCGGTCGCGGAGTTCACCGTGGAGGCGGTCGAGGTCTTCACCAAGGACCGGTTCGACCCCAAGCGGGTGTACGGGCCCCGGGACCGGGGGCGCGCCGAACTGCGGATGATCACCTGCGGGGGGCGGTACGACGCGAAGGCGCGCGCGTACTCCGCGAACGTGGTGGTCTCGGCGTATCTGACGGGCGCGGTGGGCGCGGCGGGGGCGACGGCCCGGGGCGTGGCGCATGGGTGAGGGGCGGTCCGGGACGGGCCGGGTGAGCGGGCCCGCGAGCCGGCTGTAGTGCTCGTAGCCGAACACGGCGCCATCCCGCAAGGGCGAACAAGTGCTTAACGGGCATACCGCGCGGAGCGCAGCCGGGTCCTGATGTTCCCGAAGTGGTCCCGCACCGCCTCCTCCGCGCGCGTGGCGTCCCCGGAGCGGACCGCTTCGAGGATCTCCCGGTGCTGGCGGCAGGTGGTCTCCGGGTCGGGCTGGGGGGCCTCGACCAGGTCGGTGCGAACCCGGTGGAAGGCGTCCCAGAACGCCTCCAGTACCTCGCTGAGCAGGAGGTTGTCCAGGCCGCGGTAGAGCGCGGCATGGAAGGCGCGGTCGGTGTCCGCGCGGACCGCGCCGCCCGCGGCCTCTTCCTCCATGCGGGACACGAGCGCGTCGAGCTCGGCCAGGTCGGCGGCCGGGACGCGGCCCGCGAGACGCGCTATCAGGCCGGTCTCGACGGCCTCGCGCAGCTCCAGGAGCTGGAGCAGGCTGTCCTCGCCGCGGTAGTGCCCGGCCACGGTGCGGAACGTCAGCCCTTCGATCATCGGGGCCATGGACATCGGCCCGACATATGTGCCGAAACCGTGCCGGATCTCCACGATGCCCATCGCCTGGAGCGCCTTGAGCGCCTCGCGTACGGAGTTCCGGCTGACCCCGAACAGCTCCATGAGGTCGGTCTCGGTGGGCAGCGGAGCGCCGGACGGCAGCCGCCGGTCGACGATCAGCTTCTTGATGCGCTCCTGGATGTCGCTCGCCATTCCGCGACTGTGCATCGCAACCTCCGTTTTGACCAGCCGCGCCGAGCGCCGGATACCCTCCGGAACCACTCTGGGCCCCCTCGCCGGTGGCAAGGAGGCCCAAAGTCGTCGGTGCGCCGCCAGGGACTCGAACCCCGGACCCGCTGATTAAGAGTCAGCTGCTCTAACCAACTGAGCTAGCGGCGCGCGCTGACAGAGAGAGCTTACCCGATCAGGGTAGGTGGTCCGAACGTGCGGCCGGAGGGGCGCCGCGAGCCTGGTGTGGCCGGTGTGATCCGGCCAGGGTCGAGGCGCCGTAGAAGGTTGAATTTCCCTCCCTTATTGGTCTGGACATGTCCAACACCCGGAGTTAACCTGCGACTTGGTCTAGACCTGAAAATCGAGACAGGGCAAGACAAGGCAAGGCGCCACCAACCCGGCCGGCCGGCTCCCAGCTCGCAGTAGCACTTCCCCCTCCGCGATCCACAGGAGCGAAGCATGCGCAAAAGATTCGGCGCGGCCGTGCTCGGACTCGGCGTGATCTGCGCCTCGGTCCTCTCCACGAGCAGTGCCAGCAGCCACGGTCGGACTGTCAGCCCCACCAGCCGCCAGGAGTACTGTGCCCGCGGCACCGTGACGGGCTGCGGCGACATCCAGTACGAGCCGCAGAGTGTCGAGGGCCCCAAGGGCTTCCCCGCCGCCGGCCCCGCCGACGGCACCATCTGCGCCGGCGGCCTCTCCCGGTTCGCGCAGCTCGACGACCCGCGCGGCGGCGCGTGGCCGACGACCCGGCTCACCTCGGGCCAGAGCTACACCTTCACGTGGCAGCTCACCGCGAACCACTCGACCACCGACTTCCGCTACTACATCACCAAGAACGGCTGGAACGGCACCAAGAAGCTCACCCGCGCGGACCTCGACCCCGCGCCCTTCCTGACCGTGCCCTTCAACGGCGCCCAGCCCCCGATGACGGTCACCCACAGCGGCACGATCCCCTCCGGCAAGACCGGGCGCCACCTCATCCTCGGCGTCTGGACGATCGCCGACACCGGCAACGCCTTCTATTCCTGCTCGGACGTGCAGTTCTAGGTCCGGCCGCCCGGCGCCCCCGCGCCGGGCGGTGGCAGCGGTCTCGAGAACTGATGTCGGAAACGACTTCGGGCCTCCCCGTCATGGACGAGGAGGCCCGAAGGTTGTCGGTGCGCCGCCAGGGACTCGAACCCCGGACCCGCTGATTAAGAGTCAGCTGCTCTAACCAACTGAGCTAGCGGCGCCTGCTGACGGAAGAATCATACCTGGCCCGCGTGGGTGCTCCCGACCACGCGGCAGTGGATCTGACCACGCGGCGACCGCGGGGCCCGCGGTGCTCAGATCGCCAGCGACAGCAGGACCGGCGCCGCCTTGCGGTTGAGGGTGTCCGCCGCCTGCCGGAGCCGGTGCGCGTGCTCGATCGGCATCGACAGCGCCAGGCAGCCCACGGCCTTGCCCGCCGTGATCGGCACCGCCGCGCACACCGTGCCCACCGCGTACTCCTGGAGGTCGAGCACCGGGACCGTGGCCGGCTGGTTGTCGAGGCGGGTGAAGAGGATCTTCTCGTTGGTGATCGTCCGCGAGGTGAGGCGGGCGGTCTTGTGGCGGGCGAGGTGGTCGCGGCGGCCGTTGTGGTCGAGCTGGGTCAGCAGGCACTTGCCGACCGCGCTCGCGTGCGCCGCCGCCTTGAAGTCCACCCACTCGTTGACCTTCGGGGCGCGGGGGCCGTCCGCGTACTGCGTGATGTTGACCTCGCCGTCGATGTACCGGCTGATGTAGACGGCCGCGCCGACCGAGTCGCGGATCTCGGTGAGCGTGCGCTGCAGCTTGGCGGAGAGCGCCGCCTGGCCGCGGTCGCCCGCGGAGCCGAGGAGGACCAGGGACTCGCCTACGGTGTACGCGCCGTCCGCGACCTGCTCCACGTAGCCCTCGCGCGTCAGCATGCGCAGCAGGTGGGCGAGGTGTCCGACGGGCAGGCCGGTGCCGCGTGCGATCTCCACGTCGGTCACGCCGCCGCCGTGCTTGGCCACGCACTCCAGCACGCGCAGGGCGTGCTGCACCGAGTGGAACGGCGCGGTCGGCTCGGGCTTGAGCGCCACGGTTTCCCCCTACCAGGTTGCTACCGCTTGCCACGTCACCGGCGCTCCAGGGCGCGGCACAGGGACATGGAACAAGCCCCTCCGCATCGCTCCCGAGAGCACGGCTCGATACCACGATAGCCGCCAAGGCCCGGGAATGGGGCCGGTGTTGACGACTTCTGCGGCGCACCCCAGGGTCTTGCGCCGGGGTGCGCCTCCGGCATATGCCGAGGTCATGCCGGGAGCTCGGACGGTCACAGCACCGCGCTGAGGAACTCCCGGGTGCGCTCGTTCTCCGGCTCGCTGAAGATCTTCTCCGGCGGACCGGACTCGATGACCCGGCCCGCGTCGAACATCAGGACGTCGTCGGAGATGTCCCGCGCGAAGCCCATCTCGTGGGTCACGCACAGCATGGTGATGTCCGTGGTGTGCGCGATGTCGCGCAGCAGGTCCAGCACGCCGGCCACCAGCTCCGGGTCCAGGGCCGAGGTCACCTCGTCCAGCAGCAGCACCTGCGGCCGCATCGCGAGCGCCCGGGCGATCGCCACCCGCTGCTGCTGGCCGCCGGAGAGCTGGGTCGGGTACCGGTCGAGGCACTCGGTGAGGCCGACCAGTTCGACCAGCTCGCGCGCCCGCTCCTCCGCCTCGTCCCTGCCGAGACCGAGGACGTGCACGGGCGCCTCGGTGATGTTCTGCAGCACCTTCATGTTGGGGAAGAGGTTGAACTGCTGGAAGACCATGCCGATCTTCTTGCGGATCTCCCGGGTGTGCTTCTCGCCCGCGGGGACGAGCCTGCCGCCCTTCTCCTCATGGGTGAGGTACTCGCCGTCGACCCGGATGGTGCCCTCGTCGGGCTTCACCAGAGTCATCAGCAGCCGCAGGATCGTCGTCTTGCCCGAGCCCGAGGGGCCGATCAGGGTCACGTGCTTGCCGGGCGCGACGGTGAAGTCCAGGTCGTCCAGCACCGTGTTGCTGCCGAAGCGCTTGGTGACCTTGTCGAACCGGATCAGCTCGGCGCCGTTCCCGCTGCCGGGAGTGGACCTGCCGGGAGTGGACGCGGCCGGAGTGGACCCGGGGGAACCGGTGGGACCGGTGGAGTCAGTGGACAAGACGACGCTCCAGGTATCGCATAAAAAGGGAAGCGGGGTAGGAGATGAGGATGAAGGCGATGCCGACGATCGTGTACGGCTCGATGTACTGGAAGGTCTGCGCGCCGAACTGGCGGGCCTGGTTGAGCATTTCCAGTACCCCGATGCCCAGCAGCATCGGGGTGTCCTTCAGCAGCGCGATCACGTAGTTGCCGAGTGCCGGGACGACGCGGCGGATGGCCTGCGGCAGGATCACCGCGCCCCAGGTGCGGCCGCGCGGCAGGCTGAGCGCCCTGGCCGCCTCCCACTGGCCGGCTGGCACGCCCTCGATCCCCGCGCGGTAGACCTCGGCGGTGTACGTCGAGTAGTGCAGGCCGATGCCGATGATGCCGGTGGCCAGCGCTGAGGTCTGCACGCCCCACTCGGGCAGCACGTAGAAGAGGAAGAACAGCTGCACCAGCAGCGGGGTGTTGCGGATGAACTCCACGAAGAAGCCCACCGGCCAGCGCACGAAGCGGCTGGGGGTGCGCAGCAGCAGGGCCCAGACCAGGCCGAGCGCGAAGGACAGCAGGGAGCCGAGCGCGGTGGCCTGCAGGGTGACCCGGACGCCGTCCCAGAAGTACGGCATGAACTCGTCGACGACCGACCAATTCCAGTTCACTGGGCGCCTCCCGCCAGGCCGGCCTTGGTGGACCGTTCGGTCTCCTCGATCCTCAGCTTTCCGAGGATGCCGCCGCTCTTGGGCGGCGCCTGGCCGATCCCGGCCTTGGCGCGGCGCTCCAGCAGCCGCATCACACGGGTGAGGAGGAAGGCGAGGACGAAGTACATGCCGAGGATGGCGAGGTAGATGGTGGTGCTCTGGCCGGTCGCGAGGCGGGCCAGCTGGGCCTCGAAGGAGATGTCCGGAATGCCGAGCAGCGAGACGAGGGCGGTGCCCTTGAGCAGCTCGATCAGCAGGTTGTTGAACGGCGGCAGCATCTCGGGTACGGCCTGCGGCAGGATGATCCGGCGCATCCGCTGCCAGGGCGTGAAGCTCAGCGCGATGCCGGCCTCACGCTGCGCCGGGGCCACCGCGGCGATCCCGCCGCGGACGATCTCCGCGCCGTACGCGCCGTAGGTCAGGCCGAGGGCCAGGGTGGCGGCCCACATCGGGACGAACTGCCAGCCGAAGGCCAGCGGCACCACGAAGAACAGCCAGAACATGAACACCAGCGCCGACGTTCCGCGGAACACCGCCACATAGAAACCCGAGAGGAACCGGAGGATCCAGTGGCGGGAGGTGCGGGCGGTGCCGACGGCGAAGGCGACCACGGCACCGAGCGCGGCGGAGTAGACCGTCAACTGGACCGTGATCCAGATGCCTTTGAAGATTGCTTCCCACAGCTCCGCTGTCATGCCTTGCACAGCTCCTCTGCCGTGAGATCCGTCATCTCGGTCTCGGTGAATCCGAACGGCCTGACCACGCGCAGTACCTCGCCGTCCTTCTTCATCTTGTGCAGTTCCTCGTTGAACGCGTCGCGGAGTTTCGTCTCGCCCTTGCGGAAGGCGAAGGCGCCCGCGCCGTGTGCGGGTTTTCCGTCGAGCGTGGGCAGGAACGGCTCGGTGCCCTCGACTTTGGGGTTCCGGGTCTGGTTGATGACGTTCCGCACGGTCAGGCTGGTGCCGGCGAAGGCGTCGGCGCGGCCCTGGGCCACGGCGAGCAGCCCGGCCAGCTGATCGGGATAGATCTGGATGGAATCCCGGGGAATGCCCGCGCTCACCGCGTAGTCGATCTCGGCGTACGCGCTGCCGCTGGCCAGCTTGGCGCCGGTCCGCTCGACATCGGCGTAATTGCGCAGGCCTTTCGGATTTCCCTTGCGGACGATGAAGGCGTCCAACACCTCGTAGTCCGGATCGGCGAAGAGGACCTGCTCGCACCGCTCGGGGTTGATGAACATGCCCGCGGAGATCACATCGAACTGCTGCGAGTTGAGCCCGGGAATGAGCGAGCCGAATTCCGTGGGAACCGGCAGCACATGGGGTACCCCCAGCCGCTTGAAGATGATCTTCGCGAGTTCCGGTGCCTCTCCCGTCACCTCGGCCTTCTTGCTGATGTAGCCGAAGGGGATCTCTCCCGCGATCCCCAGCCGCACCGTGCCCGTGGCGCGCAGGCGGTCCAGCAGATTGCCGCCGCCCTTCACGTCGCCCGTGGCCACCCGGCTGCAGCCGG